>CAZLII010000008.1:0-19334 GCA_964559065.1 uncultured Nitrospirales bacterium
TCTGTCCCTCGTTTTTGCGAAATGAGCACAAAACCATTGAAATATCATGCTTTACTCGCCCGTGAACGGTTACGCAGAACCGATACAGGATTGTCCCGGGGAACACGTCGGTCGGTGTTTTACTTCTGGATGACAAGTTCGTCCAGAATAGCGCCTTCCTTGTCATAGGCGCGATAGGTGAGCCGGTCCGGATTCGTGGCGATAGCAATGACCTGATACGTGGACGTGTCGGCAAAGGCGACTTCCGCGCAATCGCGCGGCTCCAACGCGTAATACTTCGTACCGGATACGGAAACCACATGCACCGTGCCTTCTCCGGGGACATCCGCCCGTTTCCCGTCCTTCATCGGATAAGTGCGCATGTACGCATGGTCATGCCCCTCCAACGCCATGTCCACGCCGTATCGGTCAAAAAGCGGCGTCCAGTGCCGCCGGATTTCCGGGTTGTCTCTGTTTGCCTTGGGCGAAAAGGCCGGGTGATGATATGTGACGAATTTCCACGTCGCCTTGGAGTCCGCCAATTGCTTCTCCAGCCATTCGGCCTGCGCACTCGGTGAACGATTGGAGTCGAGGCTGATAAAAAGCGCGTTTCCATATTCGAAACTATAGGACAATTCCGGGGGAATGTTCTTGGAGCCGTTCTGCGGCAACGCGAACATATCCAGATACATGCCGGGCGTTTCCCGTTTGTCATAGTCATGATTCCCCGGCGTGGGCACAATGGGACTGCGATCAAACACGCCCCGCGCCCCCGCAAAGAACATATCCCACTCATTGCGATAACTGCCCTTGTTCACCAGGTCGCCGGAGATCACATGAAATGCCGCGTCGCGATGCCGGGCATAGGCGCTTTGCAGCAATTCGCCCCAGAAATCCAGCCCGATCTGGGGATCGCCCATATACAGAAACACGAAAGGTTCTGCAGCGTCGGGCGCAGTCCTGAATTCGCTCCATTCGCTCCATAGGTCCTTTTCACGGCTGCCCACCCGGTAAACATAAGAGGTGGCTGGACGCAGCCCCTCCAGATGCGCCGTAAAACGGTGAACCACGGGGTCGTTTTCCAGCATCCTGTCTTCAATACGCGAAAGCGTCGCCTCAACAACACTGGGTTCACTCTCCGCCCCCTCCTTTTCGCGGAATGCCACCCAGCCATCCGTGACGGATATGTCCGTTCGCCATTGCACCGCTTGACTCATCCGCGGATCATCAGCCCAAGTGAGACACACTTGGTCCGGACGCTGCGACGCCGGATACTGCGTGCTCCGGGTGATGTGCGTATCTGCGTACCAGGAGTAAAGCCTCCCCTTGAACTGCTGGAAAATAATATACCCAGCCAGAATCGCCACAACGGCGCATAAAATCAATACCGCTTTACGTTTCATGTCGAAAACCTCTTTCTGCAGAGGCTCTTGCAAAACCTGCTGTGATCCAACGTGGCACCGGCATCCTGCCCGTGTTTCATGGGCGGGACGCCCCTGCCACGGGAGGTTCTGCAAGAACCTCTACACGCAAAATGGCGTCTGGCAAACCCTGACGCCGGTTGCACCAACCGCTTCAAAGCATTCTGCCAGACCTTTTGGCCTGAAAACAATGTTGTTGCCAAGGATAGCGTCTTGCGGAGATATTTTTTGAAATATACGAAATTATCGAAAATCGCAGTTATCTTTTTCTTATTAGTTCCTTGATCCCCGGCATCCTTTCTGATATACTACCCTCCGTAAACGAAAAAAATTGAATCCAAATTTCCCTGCGGTGTTCGAGTGGGCTTATAAGCGAAGATCCTTTCATATGAACCGGGAGTTCAATATTTGCGTGGTTTACGACAGGCCACCTTCGAGTGGAAGCCGGATGACCACCGTGAGAACACCCCCCTAATGAGGGAAAGGTTCCATGTGCTTTTGGCCTGACGGCACGCGCGGGGTTCTATCATCCAAGAGGGCGGAGCGTATTCACTCCGCCCTCTTTGCCTTTCCCTTTCCAGGAGCCGTTTCCGGCATCCTGTCCAAGCGCAGGAGCGCGGCTGCAAATGCACTCCCCTGGCAAAATAATTACTTGACATTTTGACTAGGAATGCGTAAACTACAGGTAGGGAGTTGAATGCTTTCACGGATCATCAGGGTCAAGTGAATATCGGCTTGTTTGGGGTCACACATGCCCGTAGTTGCAAAAAAACCGGAATTATTCGGCTTTCAGCCGCTTTTTCGTGGCAACCGGATACCCCTTTCCGGGAAGCATTGCATCAAGAGTAAAGACTTGACAAAAACTCCGATTTATGATAGTCTCGGTAAATTCGGAAGTGTCCGGAAGGTGATGTATGGTTTGGGTTACGTGGATGCGCGACAGGACTGCGGACAGAAAACGCAGGAATACGCATGCGGTCGCGATGCGAAAGGAGCATGATTCCCTTGTGGTTCACTAAGCCCAAGAAATCTATCGGCTTGGACATCGGTACGCATTCGGTAAAGGCCGTATTAATGTCCCGCGCAGGAGGACGCCTGTGTGTGGAGGATGCGGCGTATGTGCCGCTGGATCGAAACCTGGTGAACGCCAATCCGGTTGAAGCAAATGCCGATGCCATCCGGAGCGCCGTCCAAGACATGACCCCGGCGATGTGCCTGGTGGTTGCGGCGTTGCCGGGACAGACCGCAGTCATTCGTTATCCCCGTATCGCCGAGGTACCCCGCGACAAGATGAGTGAGGCGGTGCTTCAGGAAGCGGGACAGAACATCCCCTATGATTTGAACGACGTCTTTCTGGACTGGGCGCCGTTGGATGAAGCCCGCGATGGAGAGCAGCGCCAGATCAAAGTGCTCTTGGCGGCGGCCAAACACGAAGTGATTAGCACGCGACTGCAACTCTTGGAGGCGGCGGAGATCAAGTGCGACATTCTGGAGGTGGACTCGCTGGCGCTGGCGGACGCAGCGGAAGCGTGCGGCATATTGCGCGAAGGCGAGACGGTGGCTCTGGTGAATATCGGACTGACATCCTCCAGTATCCATTTTCTGAAGGACGGCGTGTCGAATTTCATCCGAGACGTCACCTGGGGCGCCCGTGAAATGATTCAGGCAATCGCCAAGGATCGCCGATGCTCCTTCGAGGAAGCGGAAAATCAACTGCGAACCGCCTCGGAAAAAGACACCGAGGAGTATCCTCAAATATCGCAGGAGGATATTCCGCCGTTGGTGCCTATTGAAGAGCCGCCCGAAACATCCTCTGGGGGATCCCTGCTCGACCCGCTGGACGACGAACTGGGCCTGGGTCCCTCACTGGGTGAAACACAGGCCAAACCGGTTTTGGGGGAGGATGCAACCCGGCAGAGTATCCGGGGATTGCTCATGGGGCCGCTCTCGCGGCTGGTGGCCGAAGTGCGCAAGTCCTTCGACTTTTATGAACATCAATTGTATGAGCGGCCGGTGGACCGGGTGCTGCTCAGCGGTGGCTTGGCCCGTTTGCCGCTGGTGGGTGAAACCATCGCTGAGGAGATCGGCGTCAGCGCCGTGCAAATCGCCGATCCGACCAGTGGTTCCCTCATGCTGGGAGATGACGCCGCCGTCGCCCCATTGCGTGAACATCCGGCCCAATTCATGGTGGCCATAGGCTTGGCGGCGCGGGGAATGGCGGATTTATGATTACAATCAATCTGCTGCCGCACGAACTGCGACCAATAAAGCACTCGGCGACGCCATATCTGGCGAGTTTGGCCTTTTTTCTGGCGGCGTTGTTTCTGATGTCGTCCATGTTCGTCGGCATGCAGACGCGTATTGCGGAGGCCCGGGACGAACTGGAGGCGAGAAAGACGGAATTCGCCGCGCTGCAAGACGTGGTCGAGCGCTACAACGAACTCACAGAACAAAAAAAAGAACTCGACGTCAAAGTCAAAATCATCAAGGAAATCCTGGGCGATCGCATCATCTGGTCGGAACATCTGCACCGGCTGGCCAGTCTGACCCCGAAAAACATCTGGTATCGGCGCATCCGCGTCACATGGCAGAGTTTCAAGGAACAACAAATCAAAAAGGATGCGCGCACCGGCAATCCCGTGCTGGACCCGCGCACCCGGCAGCCCCAAATGGAAATGATCACAGTGCAGCGTCCTGTCCTTGAAATATCAGGATATGTAATCGCCGATGAGCAGGGTGAACGCCAGATTTCCCCATTGCTGGACAAAACCACCGAGCCGGGTTCGGACTTCGCCAGGGATTTCACGCTGCTCCGTCCGCGAATCGAAGACACCGAATACAAAGGATTCTCAGTGCGTGGGTTCACGTTGGAATATCTGATCGAAGCGGGAGCCTAGCCCATGTTTGATCTCTTCAGAGGCAAAGTGACGCCCATTGATTGGGCGATTGTCGCGAGCATCGTCGTGGTCACGTTGCTGCTGTTTTCCGGTTTCTATCTCATCATCTATGGCGGGCAGGAGAAAAAACGCGACGCCCTCCAGGAGGAATTGACGGAAATTCGGACGCAGTTGAAATTGGCCTATGACACCAAGGCGAATTCCGAAATGCTGCAAAACGAATTTGACAAGTTAAAAACGCTTGTCGAACTTTTTCAGCACCGTCTCCCAGACGAACGTGAGATTCCCAGCCTCCTGAGAAAATTCGAGGGCCTTGGCGATTCAATCGGACTCCGCGTGGAACTGTCCGCCCTGCCCAGCATCCGGGATGCCAACAAGGAAACCATCCCTTACCGCGTCAAAGCGCGGGGGAATTTTCACCAGATTGCCAGTTTCATCAATATGCTGGAGCGCGACGAGCGCTATTTGAAAGTATCCGACGTTGATATCGGCGAGGAAGAATCCGGTATTTCGGAAGCCACATTCACGCTGAGCACGTTTCGCTTTCTTCAGCCGGCGACAACCCCGCCAACGCCTTCAGTTGCGGCGTCGCCGCGCGCGGGAGCACGCCCATGAACGCACAAAATCGCAAGCAAATCATCATTGCCGGCGCCTTGGTGGTCGTATTGATCGTCGTGGGGGTCTATCAAGTGTTTATTGCCGGTGGCGCACCGCCGTCGGCGCCGGCAGTGCAGACAACCAAGGCTCCACAGACCACCC
Organism: uncultured Nitrospirales bacterium; assembly: GCA_964559065.1. Classification (GTDB taxonomy): domain Bacteria; phylum Hydrogenedentota; class Hydrogenedentia; order Hydrogenedentales; family CAILVY01; genus CALEDJ01. Next base: position 5,057 of record CAZLII010000008.1, read on the forward strand.
CCGCGCGCGCTCCTGCCCCGCAGCCGACCATGCTGGTGACCGCGGACATCGATCCGGAGGCATTGCTGCGTGAGGTTGAGGTGGTTCCCTTCGATTATGACCTGCATCGTATTGATCGCAATCCCATGACCCCGCTTATTGGGCAAGTAACCGGTCCCCGCGCGCCCATGTACACGCCAGGCGCGACGACGCGCACGGTGGAGGTGCTGCAAAAGAGGGTATCCGGGATCATGTGGGATGAGAGAGAGCCGATGGCGGTGGTGGATAATGAGGTGGTCGTTCCCGGGCATGTGTATCCCGATGGCGTGCTGGTGCATTCCATCGAGCCGAATCGCGTCGTTTTCAAGGTCGGTGATTCGTATTATCCCGTTCCAATCAAGGAGCTTTAGACCATGCCACGATATCGTCGCATGCCGGTTGCGGTCGCACTGGCCGCCCTGCTGGCAGGATACATGGCGGTTGTCCATGCCGCCCCCTCGCTGCAGGAACGCAAAGAACAGGTGGTTTCAAAAGCCCTCAAAGGTCATACGGGCGATGAGGTTCGCGCGGTTATGGCAGCCACTGCGTCGGCTTTTGCGCTGGTGGATATGACGTTGTCATCCATGCCCGGTGAAACCACGCTGACCCTGCACACGACCGGGAATCCGGAATGCCGGATTTTCGATTTGGACTCAGGGAAGCGGGTGGTGGTGGATTTGAACAACACCATCAATCTGCAAGCGGGACGCACCCTGTCGCCTTCCGGGGCGCCATTGGTCCGGGCAGTTCGCACCAGCCTCTTTGCTGTGGAACCCGCGTTTATCTCGCGCGTTGTCTTCGATTTGACCGTGCCCTGCGCGTTTCGACTTGTCCGCGCCGATGAAACCGTGAAAATTTTCCTGCGTCCGAGGTATCGGCAGACAATCCCCGTACCGGCTGAGTCCGTCCTTGCCGCAGAAGCCCAGGACCTTCCTCCGGAACGTATTACAGCCCTGATCCGACAATTGGAAGAACTGCTCGACGATCAGGCGATCCTCTTCTCGTCCCATTCGTTGCTTCGGGAGGCCGAACATATTGTCGCTGATGCCGGCGAGCACAAGGACCCTGTTCAGGCGGAAACTGCGGACACGACATTTGCAATTGCCGCCCGGGATCAGGAGAACGCGGTGTTTTCAGACCGTATCGCCCTCTTGACCAATCAACTGGAATCGGTTTCTGATGCCACTTTCGACATCCGCCCTGCCCTGCACAAGCAAAGCATGTTCGTGGATGCGCAGCAAACGGTTCCCGAAGACGTGACAGACGCAGAAGAAACCGAAGCGCAGGAAACGTCCGCGATCATTGAGGAAACGGAGGAGGAAATTCCGGAGGAACCGGAAACTGAAGCCGCACCGGAGGAAATTCCGCCGCCGCTTCCGCGCGAGGAATTGCTTGAGGACGCCACCGAAGCGAATGTTGCGATAGTAAGAATGCTTCAGGAACTGGTGGGAATGGAAGCCGCAGGCGCAGATGCGACCGCTGAAAGAGGCGTGCAACCCGCTGATGCCGCTCCAGAACCTGCCGTTTCCGACAGCGCCGCCCCAAGACCCACACCCTATACAGGCGATCCCCTGAAACAATTGGTGAACGTTGACTTCCGCGAAATGGAATTGAGCAATGTGGTCGCGCTGCTGGCGCATAAAGCAGGGATCAATGTCATCGCGGGCACTGACCTCACGGGAACCGTCACCGCCAACCTGACACGCGTTCCCCTGATTCAGGCCATGCAGATGGCCCTGCGCATGAACGGCTTGGGCATGGTGGAAGAAGAGGGCATCTACCGCATTGTCCCATACGAAGAAGCCATCAGCGCCCAACGTACGACCGTGATGGTGACCCTGCAAAACGCCAAGGCCGAGGATGTTGAAAAAGTACTCACCGATATTCTGAAAGGCTCGCGCGATCAGCGCCTCTTCAGCATTACCTCGAACAAAGCCGCCAATCTGGTGGTCATTGCCGGACCCGAAACGCGCATTGGCGATTTGGTTCGAATGGCCCATGATCTGGACATCACTGAACCCGTCTTGCCCACGATCACGGAACCCATCAAACTCAATTACGCTGAAGCCCAACAACTGGTGCCGATGATTGAGAGAATGCTTACGCCCGATGTCGGCAATGTCGCCGCTGATGCGCGCGCCCGCCATGTCATCGTCACCGACGTTCCAGTGGTGGTGGAACAGGTCCGCCAACTCATCAGCCAGTTGGACATCCCGGTAAAACAGGTGATACTGGATACCATGGTGGTGGACGCCATTCTGAACGACACTGCTGAAACCGGCGTCAACTGGCTTTTTTCAGCCGTGCAGAGTCAGAATACCCGACAGGCCCTCCTTGGCGATGAAGGACGCGCCATCGGCACCATTCAGGACCTCTCCCTGGCGTCCATCATGCCGATGGCCAACCCCGCAGGCGCTTTGGCTTTCAGCCTGCTTACAAGCGACATTGACTGGCGCGGCGTGATCCAGGCGGAAGTCCGCAATCGCAACGGCAATCTCGTGTCCAATCCCGTGCTGGTGACCGTGGAAAACAAAGAAGCGAAAATCTCCATCTCCCAGGAAATTCCCTATATCGAACTGTCGCAGACAAGCGCCGGCGGATCCCAAACAAATACCCGGTTCAAAGATGTCGGCACCGTCCTTACAGTGACGCCGCGCGTCACTCACGACAACCACATTATCGTGGACATAGCAGGCAAAGAAAGCGGCACTGCCGGCGAGTTCAACGGCGTACCCATCGAGGCCAAGCGGGAATTGCAGAGCACCCTGCGCATGATGAGCGGCCAAACCATTTTCATCGGCGGCCTGCGCAAAAGCGACCGAGACGCCACCATCCGTAAGGTGCCTATTTTGGGCGATATCCCACTGGTCAATTTCGCATTCAAAAACAACCGACGCACCGAGCAGGTCAATGAACTGATGATTTTCCTTACCTGCACGGTGCTTGAAGACGATATGAACGATCCGTCGCCCTATCAGCAGCAAAAATATGAACAAGCCAGTGATTTTGAATTGCATGTCGACGCACAGTACGGTGTCCTTCGCGACATCGTCCGTCCCGGCGAAATGCGTGATCCCGCCTGGAAATGGCGTCGGGGGGATTAATTCACCCGAACCGAGAAACTGATACGGGAATCCGTGCGTATGCACGGATTCTCGTTTTACTTCTTTGGGCGAAAGCCGTTATCTTACCTCAATTCTTGCACAACCTCATCGCGCACGGGTTTCGTCTATGGCAATGCAATCACCAGGAAAAGCGCTGCTGAGCGCGCAAAATATCGTGTTGAGTTATGGGTCTCAACCTGTGCTCCGCGATATTTCCCTGACCATCCATGCAGGCGACCGGATCGGTCTTATTGGACAGAACGGCTCCGGAAAATCCAGTTTTCTGAAGGTCTTGTCAGGGGCAATCGTTCCAGACAGCGGTTTTGTCGCCCGCAGTGAGGGGTTGCGCATTGCCATGCTCGCACAGGATAACCTGCTGGACCGCACCATGACGGTCGGGCAAGCACTGCAGGAGGGCACCGCCGAACTCCGCGCCATGCTGGACGCTTATCATGGCACCGTGGAGCGCCTTGGCGCCATCCCCGGAGACTGTTGGGAGCACCGGGAAGCACAGGAGGAATGCGATGCGTTGCACCATCTCCTTGATATGCACGGCGCCTGGCAGATGGAGCAGCAAACCAAGAGAATCGCCGTGGCGTTGAATCTGCCGCCTGCCGACAGGCTCCTCGCAACCCTGTCCGGCGGCGAACTGCGGCGGGTTGACCTGGCCGTAAAACTGATTCAACGGCCCGATGTGCTGCTCCTCGACGAGCCAACCAACCACATAGACACCCGAAGCGTGGAGTGGATGGAGGCGTTCTTGGAGCAGTATCCCGGAAGTTGCGTTCTGGTTACGCATGATCGCTATTTTCTCGATCGCATCGTAAACCGCATCGTTGAAATTGAAGCCACCAAACTGCTTTCGTTTCCGGGGGGATACGACCGATTCCTGGAATACAAGGCCATCCTGGAAGACACCCGCGCGCGCACGGAAGCAAACCGCCGCGCGCTTATCCGCCGGGAACTCGCCTGGTATCGGCGCGGCGCAAAGGCCCGGGCCACCAAACAAAAGGCCCGTATCCACCGTTTCAATCGGCTGCTGGAAGATGGGCCGTCGCCGCGTCCACGGGAATTCTTCTTTGAAATCCCGGAAACAGCCCCACTGGGAAAAACCGTCCTTGAAGCGCGGCGCATTGCCCACGGCTTCGCGGACCGCATCCTGTTCAAGGATTTTTCCATTATCATGCAGCAGCATATGCGCGTTGGGATCATCGGTCCCAACGGCTGTGGTAAGACGACCCTGTTGCGTGTGTTGATGGGCATGGAAGAGCCTCGCAGGGGAAAAATTATCATTGGCGAAGCCACCTCATTCCTCTACATTGATCAGGCGCACGAGAAACTCAATGCCGACCAAACCGTCCTGCAGTTCATCTCTGACGGCGCAAAAACCATAGAAGTCAATCGCAGAAAAATTTTTGTGCCCGCATATCTCGAGCGCTTTCTTTTCGACAAGGCCGCCGCGGATACCCCCATCGGAAAATTGTCCGGAGGCGAAAAAAACCGCCTCTACATCATCAAGCAGTTGTTGCAAGGCGGCAATTTTCTGGTGCTGGACGAGCCGACGAACGATTTGGACCTCTATTCGCTGCGCGTTTTGGAGGAAACCATAGAAGCGTTCCATGGCTGCGCGCTCATCGTCAGCCACGACCGCTATTTTGTCAACCGCATTTGCACGCACATGCTGGTGTTTGAGGATAACGGGCGCATCGCGACAATCGTAGGAAACTACGATGATTATCTGCTGTATAAGGACCGGTGCGCCGCCGAGACTTCGCAACGGAAAGCCGCGTCACGAAAAGAGGCTGGCGACAGGGATGTGAACGCCAAGCCGCGCCGCTTAACTTGGAAGGAAAAACGGGAATATGAGGCGATGGAAGACGCCATTTTGCAGGCGGAAGCGCGGGTGGCCGTGCTGGAAACCCTGCTTCAGGAACCGGGATTCTACGAACGCGGCCATGAGCATGTCGGGAAAACACTCGCCGAACTTGAGCAGGCGCGCGATGCAGTGAATCGCGCCTACGCGCGCTGGCAGGCGCTGGATGCCATTTCGCGTGGGGACGAATGACATTCCTCGTCCCGTCCGTGTTTGTCCGCGTGAGTCCGTGTTTTCTCCTGCCCCCTTGCGCGGAGTGGAGCGCAGGGCGAGTCAATCCCGCGACACCACGTAAAGCGCCTCTTCCGCGAACAGATTGGGCCAATATCGGACCACCCCCTCGGCGGTCAGGGGAATTTCCTTTTCAATGCGAACGCCCAATTCTTTGCAGAATCCGCGAAAATCCTTAAGTGAGAGCATGTGCCGGTTGGGGGATTGGTACCATGCGTACGGCAGGTTGCGGGTGACCGGCGCGCGCCCGAGGGCCAGCATTTTCAGGCGCACGCGCCATAACCCGAAATTCGGAAAACTTACGATGCATTTCTTTCCGACACGGAGCATTTCCCGCAGTACCAGGTCCGGTTTCTGAATAACCTGAAGGGTCATGCTGAGAAGGACATAGTTAAAACTGTTGTCAGGAAGCCTTTCCAGCCCCTCATCAATGTCAGCCTGGATCACCGAGATGCCGCAACCAATGGCGCTGACCACCTTGTCCTGACATACCTCGATGCCCACCCCCTTCACCTGCTTCTGCCGGTCAAGCCGACACAGCAATTCGCCGCCGCCGCAACCGATGTCCAGTACGCGGCTGCCCGGTTCCACAAGGTCCACGATAAGGTCATAGTCCACGCGGCGGCTGCTATAAATGCTATCCGGTGTCGCGGTCGGCGGGTCATAGGTGATCTTGGAGGCATTATCAATGCAACGGACACAGGGACGCTCCGGGTGAAACGTATGCTTCAGGAAGCCTTCCACAATCTTGGTCATCACGTCCACTTCCAGGAGAAATGCGTCATGCCCGTAGTCGGATTGGATGCTGCAATAGGTCACGTCCTTTTTCTGGCGCGCAAGGGTGTACGCGATTTGCTCGGCCTGATACGGCGGATACAGCCAGTCTGAGGAAAACGAAAGCACCAGTGTCTTCGCCTGCACGCGGGCCATCGCGGCATCCAAAGAACCATGTTTTGCGGAAATATCGAAGTAATCAATTGCCTTGCTCACATAAAGATAGGTATTGGCGTCGAATCGGTTGACAAATTGCGCGCCCTGATGATCGAGATAACTCTCCACTTGAAATTCCCGGCCCATGTCAAAACGCAACGTGCCGTTTCCCTGCAAACGGCGTCCAAATTTGTTGCGCATGGACTCGTCGGAGAGATAGGTAATATGCGCAAGCATCCGGGCAATGGCCAGACCCCGCTCCGGTCTCGTGCGGCTGTAGTATTCCCCCTCCAGAAAACTGCCGTCCGCCTGGATGGCGTGTCTGCCCACCGCATGAAAAGCGATCTGCTGCGCCCCGCTCAGGTGCGTCGTGGAAATCAGCAGCGCGGCGCGCACCATGTCGGGATATCGGACCGCCCAATCCATCGCCTGCATCCCGCCCATCGAACCGCCTGCGACCGCCAGCAGGCAGTCAATACCCAAATGTCGGACCAGTTCTTGCTGCGCCTTCACCATGTCGCCTATGGTAACGAACGGAAAATCCAGGCCATAGGGCTTGCCGGTTGCCGGATTGATGGATGAAGGTCCGGTGGAACCCATGCAGCCGCCCAGCACATTGGAGCAGATCACAAAGTATTTCGTGGTGTCGAAGGCCTTGCCCGGCCCGACCATGGCGTCCCACCAGCCGGTTTTCCTGTCATCGGGATGATGCTTGCCGGCCACGTGTGCATCGCCGGACAAGGCATGCAGGATCAGCACAGCGTTGGATTTGTCTTCATTGAGCGTGCCGTAGGTCTCATAGGCAAGCGTGATCGGGCCCAACTTTGCGCCGCTTTCCAGCACCATTTCATTGGGCGGCTCGGCGAAGGTGAAGTATTGGGTCTGAACGATGCCGACCGATCCTGATTCAACCGTCGCATTCATATCTGTGTATCACGATTATGCGCACCTCGGACCTGCGCCATCCGCCGCCGCGCGCTGGTCAGCGTTGGGAAGCCTCAAGCGCCTGATCCAAATCCGCCAGAATATCGTCAATATCTTCAAGTCCCACCGAGACCCGGACATAATCCTGCGTAACGCCCGCGTCGGCCTGCTCGTCCGGCGCCATTTGCTGGTGCGTGGTGGTGGCCGGGTGGATGACCAGGGTCTTGGCGTCGAGCACGTTGGCCAAATGCGACGCCAACCGGACGCTGTTGATGAACTTGCGGCCCGCTTCCAGTCCGCCCTTGATTCCAAAGCCCAGAATGGCGCCCTGACCGTTGGGCAGGTACTTCATGGCGCGCAAATGGTCCGGATGGCTCTTGAGACCGGGATAATTCACCCACGTGACATTCTTGTTGCCTTCCAGAAACTGCGCCACTTTCAGCGCGTTTTCGCAATGGCGCGGCACGCGCAGATGAATCGTTTCCAGTCCCTGCAGGAGCAGAAACGCATTGAATGGAGACAATGCCGGCCCGATGTCGCGCAACAAGGTCACCCGCGCTTTGACAATGTAAGCGATGTTGCCCAGCGGTTTCAGCGCCTCATATAGATTTGCGCCGTGATAGCCCGGCTGCGGCCCGTCAATCTCCGGAAACTTGCCGTTGCTCCAGTCAAACTTTCCGCTGTCCACAATCACTCCGCCAATGGACGTGCCGTGGCCGCCGATGACCTTCGTGGCCGAATGCACCACGATGTCCGCGCCATAATCTATCGGTCGAAATAGCAGGGGAGAGGTGACGGTGTTGTCCACCATGAGCGGGATGCCGTGGTCATGGGCGATTCTGGCGATGGCCTCGAAATCAACGACATCGTTGGCCGGATTGCCGATGCTTTCCACATATAAAAAGCGGGTATTGTCGTCAATCTGCTTCGCGAAATTCTCCGGATCGGCGGCATCCACGAAACGCGCCTCGATACCCATGTTCTTCATGGTATGCGCAAACAGATTGTAGGTCCCGCCGTACAACGTCTTGGATGAGACGAAATTCTGGCCCGCTTTCGTGATGTTCAGAATGGCCATGGTGATGGCCGCCTGGCCCGACGCCGCGGCCAGCGCGCCCACGCCGCCTTCGAGCGCTGCCATGCGCTTCTCAAAGACATCCGTGGTCGGATTCATGATCCGCGTGTAGATGTTGCCGAATTCCTCCAGCGCGAAGAGTCGCGCGGCGTGCGCGTCATCCTTGAACACGTAGGATGTGGTCTGATAAATCGGCACGGCCCGCGCTCCCGTGGTGGGATCGGGCGTTTGTCCCGCGTGCAACGCCAATGTGCCAAGTCTGTAATGCTGGGGCATTTTCAAAATCTCCGAGACGGATTGTCGCCGACGTAGTCTGAAGCGGTGCGCACATCAGGGCATTGCCCATGCGCGAACCGCAGGTACTGCATCAGGTCGCCTGAAACAACGGGGTGGACAGATAACGCTCTCCGGAGTCCGGAAGCACCACCACGATGAACTTGCCTTCATATTCATCCTGGGCCGCGAGCCGCAGCGCCACAGCGGCGGCTGCGCCGCTGCTGATGCCCGAAATGATGCCTTCTTCCTGTGCCAGGCGGCGGGCCGTTTCAAAGGCTTCCTCGTCCGTCACCTGCTCCACCTTGTCCACAAGGCGCATATCGAGCACGTCCGGCTTGAATCCCGCCCCGATGCCCTGAATCTTGTGCGGGCCGGGCTTGCCGCCCGACAGCACAGGGGAATTGGCCGGTTCAACGGCCACGCTCTCAATGGATTTGCTCTGCACCTGTTTGATGTAACGGGTTACGCCTGTGATGGTGCCGCCGGTGCCGACACCGGATACCAGCACGTCTATTGCGCCATCGGTGTCATTCCAAATCTCCGGGCCGGTGGTTTTGAAATGAATCTCCGGGTTGGCCGGATTGTTGAATTGCTGCGGCAGAAAATAATCCGGATTGTCTGCTGCGATCTGTTCCGCTTCAGCGATCGCGCCGGGCATGCCCTTGGCGCCGGGCGTCAAAATCAATTCCGCGCCGAACGCCTTCAACATGGCGCGCCGCTCCATGCTCATGGTCTCCGGCATGGTCAGAATCAACCGGTAGCCACGCGCCGCCGCAACAAATGCCAACGCAATCCCCGTATTGCCCGACGTAGGCTCGACGATAACGCTTCCAGGCTTCAGGATTCCGCGTTCTTCCGCATCCCATATCATGCTTGCGCCGATGCGGCATTTAACCGAATAGGCCGGATTGCGCCCTTCAATCTTCCCATAGACCTTCTCGGTCTTTAATCCCTTCGCCAACCTTCCAAGGCGCACCAGGGGGGTGCGGCCAATACTCAAACTGTTGTCATCAAAGAGTTGCATTTTCGTTCTCCTCATCAACCCGCTTCGCACGCTCTGCGTGAAGCGCCTGTCGCCATTCCCCCAATTGTATTGCAAAGAAGCATCAGGGTTATTAAACCAGCAAATCTGGCCTAATACATCGGCATGTCAGCCCGCGTTTGTTCATCCCAGACGAATCCATTACACTATGGCATAAGGACTTGTTTTTGTGCCCAATTAAAAACTGCTTGAATGTGATGGCAACAAAAACAACCCGTGGAGAATACATATTCCCGTCACAGGGAAAGTCAAGATGGGCTAACCCGAAGCAACACAAGCATGTATTCATGATACACCAAGCGGACGGAAGATTCAAGGATAATGCCGATTAATTTACTTGTAATAATCTTGGCCGCCGCACAGGAACTCATTGTGCTGGAAAATCAGGCGGTACGCTTGGAAATTGATCCCGCCATTGCCACAATTCGCTGTGTCGCTCCCAAAACTGGAATGAATTGGTTAGAGTCGTTGCAGTTGCCTGACACAGAGGAATCATCGGGGGACAAGGTGGAACCAAGTGGCTTTTCCACAGCGCTGATATTGGAAGAGGATCAGCGTGTTATCCCTTTTCGCGGTCCGGCGCAAGTGCTGCGCAAGTCTCCGCTTTCGGTGGTGTTACTCACTCCGGAGTCATCCGATCTCCCCTTGAGGTTGCAGCAGGAAATCCGACTGATTCGCAACACTTCCCTGATTCGTTATACCGTGACGGCATTGAATCCCGGCGCGGAGCCCATCACGGCGGCCTTGCGCAACACGGCGCAGTTGCCCTTAAATGTCACCATTCGCTGCAACCGGAGCGACGGTGCATTGCGTCCCCTTTCAGGGGCCAATTCCAACTATCCGATTGTGGCCAAGGTGTTGGAGTATTGGCACATCGCCATTCCCCCATCGCCAAGCGTGGGCGGTGAAGCGTCTTTTGGAGGTTTTATTCCTGAAATTACAATTCATCGCGGCGACGATGTCTGGCAGCGCCGAATTCTCACCATGCCCGAATCCGCCGAGGATTCCCCGGAACAGTGTTCGTTCACATGCCGCTTGGATGATGTGCGCCATGTTTATTCGGCGTCATTACAGAGTGAATTCGCCGTCGTAAGTGTCGCCGAGCCGCTGGTTTTTGCGGAAGAGTGGCGATTGGGTGGCCGGTAACACCGGCACCGGCAGCGCCGCTCTCTTGGTGCGTCTCAATATCACTGGGTTGTGACCTAATAGACAGGGAGTGTGAAATATGCTTGGAGTGCGATTTCGGCTTTGGCAAGCGGACAGCCCAGTCGGCCGGGTATTGGGCGCGCCGTTCACGCGCGCCCTGTTGGCGCTCCTGATCATTTTCGCCGTGGGCATGCTCTTCCATGCGGACGGCGCCTTCTTCAAATGGGGCACGCACCGGGACATGCTCCGCCACATCTCGCGCTATGGCATTCTGGCTTGCGGCATGACCGTGGTGATCATCAGCGGCGGGATAGATCTGTCCGTCGGTTCGGTGCTCGGCCTGGTGGCTGTCATTTCTTCACTGCTCTGCATCCATTGGGGGATGTCGCCTCTCTTGGCGGTGCCATTGTGTCTTCTGGCGGGAATCGCCTGCGGTGTCACCTCCGGCGCGCTGGTGGCGCGCTTTCGCGTGCAGCCTTTCATCGCCACCCTCGCCATGATGGTCTTTGCGCGCGGGCTGGCGAAGTACATCTCCGGCGGACAGAAAATCTCGCGCGGCATGCAAACTGCTGAGGGATTCGTCTATCTGGATGAACCCCGGCTTTTCACCTTCCTGAACACGCAAATCCTCGGCAATAATCTGGCCGTGGTGACCATCATTTTCCTGGTCTGCATCGGCATATCCTGGCTGGTGCTGACCAAACTGCCCATCGGGCGCTACATGTACGCCGTGGGCGGCAGCGAAGACGCGGCGCGGCTCTCCGGCGTCCCGGTGGCCATGACCAAGGTGCTGGCCTACGGCATGTGCGGCCTCTTTGCGGCGCTTGCCGGAATATGCCAGGCGGCACAGGAAACCCACGGCGACCCGGAAGCCGGCGCGACGTATGAACTGACAGCCATCGCCATTGTCGTCATTGGCGGCACCAACCTGATGGGGGGGCGCGGAAACGCCCTGTTGACCTTGCTCGGCGCATTGACAATCGGGTATCTTGAGAAAATCCTGAGCATCAATGCCGTCGGCGAAGCGGGCCGCCTGATGCTGACCGGCCTGATTATCGTGACGGCGGTGCTCTTTCAGCGCGGTGAAAAATAGCGGCACTGGCCGCCGGAGAAACACAACATGAATACAATGCGCATGATCGCACTGCCTGCGGCCTTGTTGCTGGCGACGGCAATCGTGGGGGGGTGTTCCGGAGAGCAGCCGGGCGCGCCGGGCGAGAAAAAGCAGGTCATCGGGATGAGCCAGTGCAATCTGAATGAGCCGTGGCGCGTGCAGATGAACGCGGACATTCAGCAGGCCGCGGCGAAACACCCCAACCTTCAGGTCATTTTCAAGGATGCGCAGAATGACACCATGAAGCAGGTCTCCCATATCGAGGAATTCATCAACCAGCGCGTGGACGTGCTCATCGTCAGCCCCAAGGAGGCCGCACCCCTTACCGAACCCGTGGCCAGAGCCTACCGGCAGGGTATCCCCGTCATTGTGCTCGATCGCCGCATCCTCGGCGACGAATACACGGTCTTTATCGGCGCGGACAACAAACTGATCGGCGAAGCGGTGGGGCGCTGGGCGGCCAAGACGCTCGGAGGCAAGGGCAGGGTCGTGGAATTGAAGGGCCTGATGACCAGCACGCCGGGACAGGACCGCCACAGCGGATTCCGCAAGGGGATCGAGGGCAGCGAACTGGAAGTCGTTTTCGAGGCCGATATGCAGTGGCTGCAACCCAACGCCCAACGCGAGATGGAATCCGCCCTCGCGCGGTACAGCGAAATTGATCTGGTCTATGGTCACAATGACCCCGGCGCCTATGGCGCATGGCTGGCGGCCAGGGCGGCGGGCCGCGAGAAGGAGATGCGCTTCGTCGGCATTGACGCGCTTCCCCAGGAGGGCATCGCCTACGTTTCGCAGGGGATACTCGATGCCTGCTTCGAATACCCCACCGGCGGACAGGAGGCCATTGACATTGCGCTGAAAATCATCGCCGGAGAACCCGTTCCAAAGGAAATCGTGCTGCCGTCCCGGCATTTCACCCCGGAAAACCTTGACAAAGGCGGCGAATGGGTTGCGCCCCCGGAAGAAAACACGGGATGAGGCGACGCGATACATGCGCGGACTTTCCCGGCAATACTAAACCGCGAATAAACGCCAATGGGCGCGAATCTTATGGACCGATGACATGTGTGTTTGCACGGAGCATCATTCGTTTCCGGCACAGCGGGCATTATTGTCATAAATTGAAGAATGGAAATGAGTGAGACCATGCGTCGAAATATGGCAATTATCTGCTGTCTTTTTGCATTGCCATGCTGCATGACGGGCTGCGCACCCAGCCTGCACGACACCGTGGCGCGGGGCGACGTGGAGCGCGTCAGGATGATGCTCGAACGCGATCCGCAACTGGCCAGCGCGCGCGGTCACCTCGACAAGACGCCCCTGCATTATGCCGTCACTTATAAGCAGTCCGAATGCCTGGAACTGCTGCTGCGCCATGGCGCGGACATCAACGCCCCAGATTACACGGGCATGACGCCGCTGCATGTCGCGGCCATGCTGGGCCGGAAAGAGGAAGCGGAATGGCTCCTGGACCATGGGGCCGAACTGGAACCCCGCGACATCTTCGGCGACACGCCGCTGATGACCGCCGCCATCTTCGGCAACGGGCACATCGTCGAACTGCTGTGGCGGCGTGGCGCGGACCTTCACGCCCGCAACAACGACGGCCGCAACGCCCTCGAACTCGCCCGACATTACCGGCAGGAACGCGCTGAAAAATTCATCGAGCGGCTCATGTCCAGACAGCGATGATCCGGTGCGGCGCAGGCGTCCCGTCTGCATGGTTTTCGTTTGGAATCCACGCTTTAGCGTGCGGGGTTGGGATCAAGCCTCACAGGCTGAAGCCTGTACTCCAGAACTGTGTTTGGAGTCCACGCTTTAGCGTGCGGGGTTGGCAGCAACCCTGACAGGCTAAAGCCTGTACTCCAGAACTGTGGCGCAGGAGCCTTGACATTGAGCGAAGAGAAAAACCTCGTAACCATCTACACCGACGGCGGCTGCGAACCCAATCCCGGCGTGGGGGGGTGGGCCGCAGTGCTTTCATACCAAGGCCGCGTGAAAGAACTCTCCGGCGGAGAACCATACACCACCAACAACCGCATGGAGATGATGGCGGCCATCTGTGCGCTCGAAGCACTCAAACGCCCCTGCCGCGTGCTGCTGCACACCGATTCCGAGTACCTCAAGCGCGGCATCACCGAATGGTTACCGAAATGGAAAAAGCGGAACTGGAAGCGCAAAGGCGGCGCGCTGAAAAATGAAGACCTCTGGCGCCAACTCGACGCCCTCGCCGAAAAACACCAGATCACCTGGAAATGGGTGCCCGGCCATGTCGGAATCCCCCTCAACGAACGCTGCGACCAACTCGCCCAGGAAGCCATCCGCCGACAACGCCTCACCACGAAGAAAAAAAAGACCGACTATTGGTATTAATCCGAAACGGGGACTGTCCCCAGCGAGACCGCCGCAGGCGGTCGAGACGGGACTGTCCCCGTTTCTTACCCCGCGCCGGGACAGAAACCATCTTCGGTGGCTTCATCGGGGCAGGGATGATACCCGCCGCTGTTGTAGAGTTGAATCAGCCGCAAGATTTCCCGCAGCGAAA
>CAZLII010000009.1:0-17889 GCA_964559065.1 uncultured Nitrospirales bacterium
AACTGGGCGCGCACCGACATGGCCTTTGAACCGCATCTGAACCTGGATAAACACCGCGCCCTTGGCGTGTGGGTCCACGGCGACGGCAGCGGCGCGCTGTTGAACCTGCAACTCAAGAGTCCGAGCCATCTGGTCCATGGATTCGGCGACCACTATGTGCTCCTGGACTTTTCCGGCTGGCGTTATTTTGATCTCATCGAGCACGAGGGCGCGCGCATTTCCGACTATGTCTGGCCTTATGGCGGCGCATACGGCATTTATCGCGAAGACATCCACCACGGCCACATCGAGGGCTTGTCATTGTGGATCAATAACGTGCCGGAAGGCGGGGATACGCGCTGCATGATGCGGCCGGTCAAGGCGCTGCCGGTCTTGCCGTGCGTTCTGCGGCAGCCAAGGGTGCGTATCGGCGATCAGACGGTGGTCTTTCCTGTGGAGATCGAAACCGGCGCGTACCTCGAATTCCGCTCGATGACGGACTGCAAACTCTACGCGCCCAACGGCGAACTTCGCGCCGAGATAAGCCCCGAAGGGAAACATCCGCTGATTCAACCGGGACAAAACGCCATCGCATTCGAATGCGATGATCCGGCATCCGGCGCGCGCGCCCATGTCACCGTGATCACGCGGGGAGAACGTATTCGTTGATGAGCGGGGAGACATGGTCGTCGTTGTTTGCGCGCCTTTGTCTCGTCCATTTACGTTGGAAATCTCGGCCATGCGTCGCGTATGGTGTTTGACGTGCAGATTTGGCGGGGAACAGCATGACCGTCGAGGAAATGACTTGTCCTTTGCAGGCGGCTGCCGACCGCGATGCGGTCGGCCTGGCGCTGCTCGCGCCGCATCGGCGCTATGATTGGCGGGCGCTGCACGCGCATGTCTGCGGCGCGGAAATGAAACTGCGGCATGCGGGCATCGTGGAGGGCGATCTGACGGCAATCGCGTTGCCTCCCGGCCCCGCCTTGCCGATTCTCATCATGGCGCTCATCCGGGTCGGCGCAGTCGCTTTTCCCATCAATACCCGTTTCCCCGCCGTGTTTCTCATCAACATCCTGGATGGGGTCCGCTGCCGCAACATCATCGTGCCCTACGGCGCCTCCATATCCACGGTGCACGCGCATCTCTACGGGCTGGCCCCGCATGATCTGGTCGAGTTTCCGGAAAACGATCGCCGCGCCGCCCCCATCCCATCGGGAAGGCCCGCAACGATTGTATTGACTTCCGGCAGCGCGGGGCCGCCCAAGGTCGCGCTGTTGAGTTTCGGCAACCATTATCACAACGCCCTGCGGTCAAACCGTAATCTCCCACTGGCCGCCGGCGACCGCTGGCTGATGTCCCTGCCGATGTACCATGTGTCCGGGCTGGGCGTGATGTTCAGGTGTCTGCTTGCCGGCGCAACGGTGGTCTTTCCCGGCGCGAAGGAGAACATCGCTGAGGCGATCCAGAAATACGAAATTACCCACGTTTCGCTGGTCGCGACGCAGTTGCACCGGCTGATGGAAGACGCGGATGGCGTCGCGGCGCTCCGCCGTCTGAAGGCCATTCGGGTCGGCGGCGGCCCGATTCCCGAATCGCTCATGCGGCGCGCCCATGCCGCCGGGCTGCCGCTCTTCGCCACCTACGGCCTCACGGAAATGGCGAGCCAGGCCGCCACCACCCGCCCCGGCGACCCAATAGAGAAATTACTGAGCGCGGGGCGTCCGCTTGACTTCGACACGGTGCGCATTTCACCCGAAGGCGAGATTCTGGTCCGGGGTGAGACGCTCTTTCTCGGCTATGTGGAAGGGCACGAGATTCTACGGCCATTCACTGACGACGGCTGCTTCGCTACGCGCGATTTGGGGCGGCTGGATGCGGACGGCTATCTGCACATTACAGGACGCAAGGACAACATGTTCATCGCGGGCGGCGAAAACATCCAGCCGGAGTGCGTTGAAGCCGCTTTGTGCCGCTTGGACTACGTGGCGCAGGCGGCCGTGGTGCCAGTGCCTCACGAGGAATTCGGCTGCACGCCGGTTGCTTTTGTGCGCCTTGCGCCCGATGCCGCGATCGATCCGGACCGGCTCACCGCCGACCTTGGCCAGGCACTACCGAATTTTATGATTCCGCGCCGCTATTTCCCCTGGCCGGAGGAAGACCCCGCGCCCGACGCCAAGATCGCCCGCAAAGACCTCGCGGCGCTCGCCCGCCGCCTCATGGAATCCAGTCCAGGCGCATGATATTGCCCACGCGCGTCGGGCGGAGTTGGGGGACTGACGGATGGCGCCGGGGACGCTGCCTTTCGCGTTTGTCAACACTGCACTTTTTTGTCGAAATCTATTCTGGACAGCGCTGGACCAACACAATGATGCAAATATGGCGGGGACCCCTTTCCTGCAAGTCGTGGAGAATTCACGATGATTTGCGCGGGGATGGCGCTTAAGGCATGATTGTTCGGTATGGGGTCGTCAGAGGGTTTGGGGCGGCCGGGGAGCATGTCATGTCCGAACGGGAAGACGCATTTCTGGAAAGTGTCCACACACGCATCGCGGCGCACAAGATGGTGCAGCCGGGGGACCGCGTGTTGGCGGCCGTATCGGGCGGGGCGGACTCCATGGCGATGCTGTACGTCCTGCGGGCGCTGGACATCCCGCTGGAAATTGCGCATTTCGATCACCAGACACGCGGGAGGGAAAGCCGGGCCGACGCCGCCTTTGTCCGCGCCCGCGCGACCGAATTGGGCTTGCCGTTTCATCTGGAATCACGGCCGGTGGCGCGCGAAGCGCGGCAGGCGGGCGTGTCATTCGAGCAGCACGCCCGGGCCGTGCGCTATGATTTCCTGCTGCGCATCGCGGCGGAACGCGGCTGCGCCGCAGTGGCCACGGCGCACCATGCGGACGATGCGGCGGAGACGGTGCTGATGCGGGTATTGCGCGGCAGCGGTCCGTCGGGACTGGCCGGGGTGCCGCCCGTGCGGATGGAACGCGGGGTGCGGATCATCCGGCCGCTGATTGACTGCGCACGGGCCGAAATCGAGGCGTGGCTGCGCGCACACGGCATCGCGTGGCGCGAGGACGCCAGCAACCGCGATCCGCGCTATTTGCGCAACAGAATCCGACACCAGTTGCTGCCGGAACTCGTCCAATCCTACAATCCGCGCCTGCGCGAAGCGCTGTTGCGTCTCGCCGAGGCGCAGCGCCTGGAAAATGAGGTGCTGGACCGCCTGGCGGCGGAAGCGCTCCGCGCATGTATGCCGACGCCGGAGGCGGTCACCCGCGATGTTTTCCGTGGGTTGCATGAGGCCATCCGTCGGCGCTGCGTGCTGCGCATTGCGTGGGACCGGAACGTCGAGATTCCCTTTGAACGGGTCGTGGACGCTGCCGCATTCATCGCCGGGGCGCCGACGGGACGGTACTTTGATCTTGGCGGCGGCGTTTCACTTTACAGCGGACGGCATGCTGTGGAGATCATTGACGCCGGATCAGCGCCCGCAAAAAGCGGCGGGGTATCGCTGCCGGTTCCCGGCGAGGCCGTGGCGCAGGGGCGGCGTTTCCGCGCTTCACTGTTGAAAGCGCCGCCCGCCGCGAATCTTGCCGCGTGGTGCGGGCCGACGCGGCAGGTTTTCGACGCTGATGCTGCGGGTAATCTACTTGAAATCCGAACACGGCGCACGGGCGACCGGTTCCGCCCGCTGGGCATGGAAGGCACGCGCAAACTGAAGGATTATTTTATTGATGTTGGCATCCCCGCGCCCCGGCGCGATGCCGTGCCGCTGCTTATCGCGGGGGGCCGCATCGTGTGGGTGGTGGGTTATGCGCCGGGCGCTGACGCCGCCGTCACCCCCGCCACGAAGCGATTCCTCAAGATCGAGGTGAAACCATGACACTGAGCGAGAAACCATTGATTGACGCCGGGAAAATCCAAGCGCGTGTTGCCGCGCTGGGCGCGGAAATCTCCCGGAATTACCAGGGACGCGACCTGGTGTTGCTGGTGGTGCTCAAGGGGGCGCTGGTCTTTGCGGCGGACCTGATACGCAGCATTGACCTGGATTTCAGCCTGAGTTTCATCCGGGCACGCAGTTACCAGGGCGTTGCGAGCGGCGGCGATGTGTGCTTCACGCTGCTCCCGGAGAGCAGCGTGCGTGACCGGCACATTCTGGTTGTCGAGGACATCCTGGACAGCGGGCGCACGTGGGCGGCAGTCCGTGCGTGGCTGGAGCGACGCAGTCCGGCGAGCATCGCGCTCTGCGCGTTGCTCGACAAGCCTTCCCGCCGCGTCGAAGACGCCCGCCCGGATTATATCGGATTCGTCATTGACAACCATTTTGTGGTGGGGTACGGTCTGGACTTGGAGGAACGCCACCGGGGACTGCCCGCCATATACGCCGTTGAATAGTCGGAAGGCTCACGGCATCACTTCAAACGTCGCGCCGTCGTGGAAAACCAACGCCGTGTCGCGGCCCGACGCCTTGTGCCGGGAAATGGTCACGACGCGATGCTCTGGATCGTTCACGCCGTCTTCCGCGTAGATGCGCGCCGCTTCTTCGTCGTCAAAGACCTCGATGTTCAGGTTGTCATAGGCGGCGAACTGCGTGCGCAGGTCGCGCGCCATCTGCTCCAGGTCCTCGCGGCGGCTGCCTCTCGGCGTCACACAGACCATCCCCTTCAGCGATGACGCGTCCGGCCCCAGGTTTGCCGCTTCTTCCGGCGAACGGCCCCACTCCTGCAAGACGGTATAGGTGAATTGGGCGGGTTCCGGCAGGGCTTCGATCTGCGCGGCGTCGTCCATGCCGATATCGAAACGCTCTTCCGGAACGTACTCCATGCGGGCGTCTTCCCAGATCGTTTCAAGAAGGCCGCCACCCGGCCGCGGCACACGGGGTCCCTCACCCAGCGCCGTCGGGTCCATGCGCATGTAGAGACGGCGCAATTCCCACCTGAGTTGTTCGTTCTCCTCCTCCAGGTCCGTCATGATGCGCCCAATCAGAAAATCCAGCGTTTCCTGCAACTGGCGCATGTCTTGGCGCAGGCCGTCCAACTCCTCGCGAATCGCCGCCAATTCCGCCGCGTTTTCCGCCGATGCCTGAACAGCCGCCTTTTCGGCGGCGTCGCCGCGTCCGCGTAGCATCGCCGCCTGGTCCGCCACCCATTCCAGCCATGCCAGTGTTTTGGGGGCTTCTTCGGGCGCTGACGCCGCCGGCGCAACGGCTTCTTCAGGCGGCGCCGCCGGCACCTCTGCCGCCGCGGGTGCGCAAAGCGCCACAAATATCAGGATGGCCGGCAACGCATGCCGGAAAAGGGGAAAAGCAATAGGACGTATAGGACCTATAGGACGAATAGGACACCGGAGAAAAAAAGAAAGCGCAGGAGAACCAGCATCGAAACAATTCTTCAAAATATTTTCCTTGTCTGATTTTTTTTGACCTATAGGTCCTATTCGTCCTATAGGTCCTATTAAAAACCGCAACCCTTCCATCCCTTTTATCCTTTTCCGGCGCGTATCGGGTGTCAACCCATCGTATCAATAAACGATCCGGGAAGCGAAACGGTTGATAGGCAAGGCGCGGGCTCTTTGTCCGCCTCAGAAGAGTTCCGGTTCCTCCCGCAGCAGGTGCAGGAACTTGTGGTTGGCTTTGGGGAAAGCGTAATCGTCGAATTCGGCGGCGGAAACCCAGCGCAATTCAGTGTGCGCAGCGGAATGCGTGGGAATCTTGCGTTTGCCTGCGATGCTGCAGCGATAGGCGCTGAGGGTGATGCGGAAATGGGTATAGGCGTGCTTTACGGTTGCGATCAGGCCGCCGGGCCGCACTGCAACGCCCAGTTCCTCACGGCATTCGCGCACCAGCGCATCCTGATGGGTTTCGCCGGGGCGCACCTTGCCGCCGGGAAATTCCCAGAGGCCGCCGAGCAGGCCCTCTGCCGGGCGCTTGCCGATCAGGTAGCGCCCGTCGCGCGCGATGACCGCTACGACAATCTCATGATGCGGCGGGGCGGACTTGCGCTTGCGCACCGGGCGCTGCTCCTGCACCCCAAGCGCGCGGGCGGTGCACCAAGAGGCCACCGGGCAATGCGCACATTCGGGCTTGCGCGGCGCGCACACGGTCGCGCCCAGTTCCATGATTGCCTGGTTGAAATCGCCGGGACTGCGTGCAGGCGTCAGCGATGCTGCGATGCGCCACAACTCGCGCTCGGTTTGCGGATCGTCAATGCAGGCGTCCAGATTAAAGAGCCTCGACAAGACCCGCCGCACGTTGCCGTCCACAACGGGGACCGCTTCGCCGAAGGCGATGCTGGCGATGGCCCCCGCCGCATAGGGGCCGATGCCCGGCAGCAATTGCAGGAGTTCCGCCTTGCGCGGGAATTCACCCCCATGTTCCTCGACGATGCGCCGGGCGGTGCGGTGCATGTTGCGCGCGCGGGTGTAGTAGCCCAGGCCTTCCCAGAGTTTCAGCACGTCGTCTTCGGATGCGGCGGAAAGGTCGTGCACGGTCGGATAGCGCGCGGCATAGCGCTCATAGTATGGCAAACCCTGGTCAATCCGGGTTTGCTGCATGATCACTTCGCAGAGCCAGATGAGGTAGGGGTCCCGCGTCTGCCGCCAAGGCAGGGGCCGCGCCTCGCGCCGGAACCATGCCAGCAGGGCACGGCGTATGGCTGCCGTCTCCATCACAGCGCTTTCAGCAATGCGTCGAGTTCCTGTTCGAGGCGGTCCACGCTGATCACCGGGCCGAAGGGCTGAACAGGGCAGGTGTGGTACAGAGATATAAGGCGGTCTCGGTGAGTTGCGCCCAGGCGGGCATAGTCCAGCAGCCCTGTCAGCACGTCCCGTTGTTCCAGGAGCGGGAAATTGAGGCGGTTTCCCAGATGCCCGTCGGCCAGTTGCGGAAGGTCGCTCAGCGTCAATGTGTATCGTTCCATAAGATGCCGCATTTTGGCGGCATTGAGGATGCTTACCGACGGGGTGACGGTCTTGTAATGCGCAGCGTAACTTTCCGGGAATAGCGCCCAGTCGCGGACCGTATGACCGGCATCGGGTTCCGGAGGACCTTCATCGAGGTACAACAGATTCCACTGCACGCCGGCGAACCAGGGCTTGTCCTGAAGATCGCCTGACGCTTCGTCCGGCGTTATCACGTTGACGTAGTAACCCCCCGGCGGCAATGCCTCCTCAAAGGTTATCCGCGCGGCCTCATTCAAGGTGAGCGTATCAAAATCGTTGACATACCCCGGCGGGAATCGGTCGGGATCATGGGGCCGGACATTCACGCGGCTCATCTGGTTGATCGGCGTCAACATATCGCCGGTGGCGGCGGTGACCAGGACGGGATTGGCGATGCGGTCAAGCCACGCGATGGGGCTGAGCAGCAACCAGACATCGTCGGCGAGAACATTGCCGAAATGCGCAAATGAAAGATTGGAAATGGACAGCACCGAACACAGGATGGGCAGCGGCGAATAGGCGCAGCCAGACGGATTGAAGGCAATTTCGCGATTGGCCTCCACGTAGGTCAGGTTGTACGCCCAGTTGACCACGGGATAGTCGGCGGTGGCGGCGGTTACAGGGAACATGTCGGCGCTCATTGCCAGGCTCATGTAGCCACCCTGACTGGCCCCGTCAATATGCAGGCGGCTGCGGTCAATGTATGGCAGGCGTCGAATCCATTGGATGATCGCGCGGTTGAGGTTATGACTGTTGCCGACTGCGGCGTCGAGCGGATACGGCCCCTCGGCCTCCGTGTTCAGCGGAGAAAAGACCGCCCATCCCCTATCGCACCAGGCCTTTGCCACCGCGACGTCCACCGCATAATGGGCGTGAAACAGGGCGGGCAGCGGGCGTTTTGCCGTGAAATCCCGGCGGTGCACGTACATCTTCGCCAGCCCCACCCGCCCCTGCGATTCGAGATCCAGGTACGGCACCTGCACCCAAACCACGCCGTAATGGCGATCCAGCGCAGTTCTATACACGCGCACCGCACCGTCAAAGCCGCTTTCATCCGGGGCATATTGCCGGAGTAGAAAGGTGTCGCACCCTGACAGCAGCAACACAATGACGGAGACGGTCACATACGGGAGAAGGCCACGCATTGTTCGCTTCATCGCATTTCTCATCAACAAACGCACAACATCCTGAAAAGTGAGTGAAATGGACCGAAGTGCGATAAAACCCACCGCAGTGCCGGTCCGGCTGGCCCGTCCTTTCTGACGAATCCGGTTGGTGGGTTTCGCTTCGCTGCACCCACCCTACATGAATTCTTACAACTTCTTTATCCGTATGTTACGAAATGCCACGTAATTATTGTGGTCCTGCAGGCCGATGAACCCCCGGCGCAGGCGGTGGCGCAGTTCCTCATGATCGTCAAAATTCACATCCTGCACCACCTGCCCGTTCAATGTCGCCTTCAAATGCGGGCCGTTGAAAATGATCTCCACCGCGTTCCATTCGCCGACGGGATTTCCGGCATTCACCAGCGGCGGCAACACGTCATAGACCGATCCCGTGCTGGTCTTGGTGGGTTCGGTGCCGGAGTCCCCCATGATTTGGAATTCCATGCCGATCTTCGACTGGCGGGCGTCGCGCGGCGCGCGCAAATAGACGCCGCTGTTCGCGCCTTCATCACGCACCATCCATTCCAGCCGCAGGATGAAATTGTCGTAGCGTTCCCTGCTGTAGAGCGCGCCGCCGCCGGTCATCACCCACTCAATCCAACCTTGTTCATTTACATGAAAGCCTTCTTTGTTGTCGCCGAAGAACCACCAGCCGTCGAGGTCGCGCCCATTAAACAGCGATACAAATCCCTCGTTGCGCTCGTTCTCGCTGAGCATGCTGTTGTCGGGGGTCCATGGGGCTTTCTCTTCGGGGCGGGTGAGCGCGGCATCCAACGCGGGATAATCGCTGTCGCGTCCCGGCAACACGAAATGCACATGCGCCATCGTCTCAAAGTCGGGCATCGCGTCTGCAAGCAGCGTCAGGTGTCCGGGGTCCTGCGTGGGAGGGGTGCGGGTCACGGCGAGGTCGCCCGCTTGCGGCGCGGCCACCACGAGATTCGGCGCGGCCTTCTTGAAACGGCGCGCCAGGTCATCCGCGTCCGGACCGTCGAACCAATACACCGCCAGTCCCTGTGTGCGCAGGGCCGTGGCTGCGGTCTGCACGGCTTTCCTTCGGAACGTCACATCGGAGGCATCGCCCGCCACGCGCAGCATCGCGCCCATGCGCTGGTCTTTCGCGCGTGTGGCAATCGTTGCAATCGTCTCCACCACAGCCGGATCAAGCGCGGTTCCGTTTTCATTGAAACCGATCAGATCGAAGCAAACCACATTGCCGCCGACTTCGGCGATGCGCGCCATGGCCGGAACCATCGTGTCCAATGTTCCGCCGCCCTTGGCCAGGTCGGGAACCCGGATCGCCTTGATCGTGAAATCCTTGCCGCCCTTCTTGAGTTTTCCCGCGACAACGCTGAAATCGTCCTTGCCCACCCGTGTTGGCATCAGCGAAGCGCACCCCGTCAAAATGTTGCTGATCATCACCATCACGGCGACCCAGACCGCCATGCGCCAAACAGAACCGTTCATGATATTTTTCCTTCGCTTTATCGTGGTTTGTTGCTCATCTACCGCCCATTGATGCGCAGTTGGCATCATGGGATATACTTCGGCGAAGACAAGCGGCGTGCGCCGCCCATCCATTGGGTACTGTAGCAAATCTTGCCCGGTGAAGGCATGTTGGGCGACGCGCCGGAGAGAAGGGAATTTTTTGTAGGTCATGCGAGGAATCAGGCGGTATCTTTTCTGGACGCTTATTGCCGTATTCTGGGCGGCAACGGCAGGGCTGTGTCTGGAGGCATACGAGCGCTATCGCTTTCGCGCCGCGATTCCCGCCATGCAAGCCTATGGCCAGGAACGCTGGCAGGCGGCGACGGAAACGGATGCGGCGATCATCGAAAAATACGCCGGCGAAAATCCGGATATCGGCGCGGACATGCGCGCGCGCGAGGCGTTCGCCGCAATGGACGATGAGCAACGCCGGGAACAGGCCGCCGCCCGCGATGAACTGGTCCTCGTCTGCGACGCCAGCGGGCGGATACGCCGCGTCTATGCCGGTTCTTCCCTGGAACCCGTGCACCGCATCGCCGAGGCGGCCAGAGAGGGCGACCGCCTGTCGGATTTGCTGCCGCCGAACCTCGTGGCGGATGCCGAAGCGGCCATCCAAGCAGTGGTCGCCGGCAGGCAACATCAACCCAGGGAGTATCCCGTTCCTCAGCCTGATGAAACGATACATGTGCTGCAATTTTTCTTTTATCCCTTCGCCAATGAGCAGGGAAAAGTCGCGGAGGTCGGCGTTTTCGTGCGCGATTCCATCTGGGACGTGCTTTGGAAGCGATTCAAACCGAACATACATCAAAACGATGCCTTCGATTTCCGCACCAACCGCTTCGGATTCCGCGACGAGGAGATTGCCGTTCCCAAACCGCCCGGCGCATACCGCATCGCGTGCGTCGGCGGTTCAACCACCGCCGAAGGCCCCTCGAACGATTTAACCTATCCGAAGATGGTGCAGCGGAAACTGCGCGACCATTTCAAGACAGACGCCATCGAGGTGTTGAATTGCGGCGTCTTCGCGGTATCCATCGCCGCCGAAGTGGAACTGTTGCCGGATGTGCTGCAAACCGAACCGGACCTCATCGTGCATTACAACTTCGTGAATGATCTCATGCATGATTTTTCCGCATGGATTCGTCCGGAAAGCGTCTTTGGGGAACCCGTCAAAACCCTGAAGAGCCTCTTGCGCCGCTCGCATTTTCTGTTGCAGCACTGCAACCGGTTTCTGCTGCCGCCCGAACAGGAACTGGCGCGCCGCATGGATGCAACGATCCTGCACAATCTTCGCCGCATTCGCGCAGAGGCGCGCGCGGCAGGCGTGGACATGGCAGTGTGTAGTTTCGCGCGGCCGGAGATTGCGCGCCTGAATGCCCAAGACCGCGCCTATTACGATTATCTCATCAACACCATGTTATGGGGCCGTATGATGAACATGGAAAGTTACGTCATGCTGACGGACCTCTATAACCGGTCAATCAAATCCTGGGCCGCGGAAGAAGGCATGCGCTATATCCCCGTCGCTGAACACGTCAATGCCGGCACCCTGGAATTCACCGATATCTGCCATATGCACCTCTCCGCCATGGAACGCAAGGCCGAGGTCGTCGCCCAGGCGCTGATTGAACATCTCGCGTCGCGATTCACGTCTTCCAACAAAGAAACGCAGCAATCCAGCGCCTCATATTGAATCGCGACTTCTGTATTTCATTTGACAGACCTTGCGGAAAAATGATTATGTAAGCGCATATGTCCAGAGCATGGCGCAGATTCGCGTGGGCCGCGACAATACTCCTGTTGTTCGGATGCGACAGGAGCGGATTGCTATTGGATAACCGCACGCCGGTCACCTTCAGTTTCTGGGGCAGTTACAAAGACCTCGAAGTCTGGAAGGAACTTGCAGCGGACTTTGAACAGAAGCGTCCGGATGTCCGTATCGTGTTGCAGTACACCACGATTGATTACGGGGAAAAACTGCAACTGCAAATGATCAGCGATACTGCGGCGGACATCATCCTGATGGACGACGAACCGTATCCCTCCTATGCCATCCGGGGGTATCTCGAGGATTTGCAGCCCTACATCGAACGGGACAGGGACGAACTGCGCGTGGACGACTTTTTCCCCACCGCGCTGGACGCATTCACCTTTCGCGGGCTGACCGCCGCCATGCCGTGGGACGGCATGGCGGTGATGATGTATTACAACAAAGACCTTTTCGACGCGGCGGGCATTCCCTATCCTGATGAAGACTGGACGTGGCAGGATTTCCGGGAGATCGCCAAACGGCTTACCGTGGACCATGACGGCGACGGACGGCCCGACCAGTTCGGCGCGCTGCTCATCTTCTCCTGGCTTGACATCCAGCCCATTCTCTGGAGTTTCGGCGCGCGCATGCTCGACGAGGATTGCGTCCGCGCTGCGATTGACACGCCGGAAGCGCGCGCGGCCGCCCGATTCATGCAGGAGATCAAGTTTGAGGATCGCTCAGCGGTCTGGTTCGGCGATCAGCAGGGCATGCATCCGGGGGTGCAGATTCTCACCGGGCGTCTGGGCATGACATCCGCGGGCTGGTTCATGTCGCAAGTGCTCAGCGACATCAAGGGCGGGATGCGCTGGGGGGTGTGCCGGATGCCGCGCGGTCCGGCCGGCCGCTACACGCGGGTTACCTGGGACGGCATCAGCATGAATGCCGCGCGCCCGCAACATATCAAGGACATTGCGTGGGATTTCATCAAGCACCTGTTGAGCGAAGAGTCGCAGCGAAAGATCGCGGAGTCGGGCCGGGGCATTCCCGTTATCCGGGAGTACGCGCTGAAATACATCGAAAATCCGGATACGGAAGTGGACGAGATGCAGGTGATCGTTGCCATGGAGGAGGACGCCCGGCTGACGCCGATCACCGCGAAATTCCTGGCGCTGCGCCGCGCCATTGACGAGCAGTGGCGCATGCTCGAACGGGAGGACCCCGCCCGCCGGAAAACCCCCGAAGAAGTAATTCCCGAAGTGGCGCGGAGCGTTAACGAGGTCATGGCGAGCGAATTGGAGGCGTTCGGCGTCGAGCGAAAACACGCCCCGTCGAAAAATCCTTTGCCGTATCAAATCGCGGGAGGCGCGCTGGCGTTGGGATTCATTGCGGTGCTGGTGCGGCTGGGTCGCAAAACCGCATCCCTCGACGATCTTCGGATGATGATCACCAGCACAAAGCGGCGCAAGGAGGCGCTGTGGGGCGTTTTGTTCGCTTCGCCGTGGATGTGCGGCTTCTGTCTGTTTCTGGCGTTTCCCATTGTCTTCAGCATGGTGCTCAGTTTCAGCGCGTGGGACCCCTACGACCCGGTTGATCAACGCACCTTCATCGGCCTGGACAACTATGTGCGCGCGCTGACCCAGGACCCGCTGGTCTGGGTGGCATTGCGCAAGACCTTCACCTATGCCTTCGTGGCGGTGCCGGTCACTCTTTGTTGTGCGCTGGGACTGGCCATCCTCCTCAACCAGGGCGTGCGCGGCATCCGCGTTTTCCGCACCATCTTCTACATCCCGAACGTGGTCGGCGGCGTCGCCACGGCCATCATGTGGCTTTACATCTTCAATCCGGTCTTTGGTCCGTTGAACGGCGGGCTGGCGCGCTTGAACCGCCTGCTCGACATGACGCCGCTGGCGTTCATCAATCTTCCGGAACCGCAGTGGCTCACGGACCCGCGTTGGGCGATGCCGTCCCTGTTTATCATGATGCTATGGGCCACGGGCGGGGGCGCGATGATCATTTTCCTGGCGGGGTTGCAGGGCGTACCGCATCATCTGTATGAGGCGGCGGAACTTGACGGCGCGGGGCGCTGGCGCAAGTTCTGGAACGTCACCCTCCCCATGCTCTCCCCCACCATCTTCTTCAACCTCATCATGGGCATGATCGGCGCGCTCCAGGTTTTCATGCAGGCCTTCGTCCTGTTGGGCCGGGACGGCGGCGAAGAGAATCAACTCCTGTTTTTCGTGCTGTATCTCTACCGAAAGGCGTTTTTTGACTATGAATTCGGCTACGCCGCCGCGCTCGCCTGGATTCTCTTCGCCATTATCCTGACCTTCACCCTGCTCGTGATCCGATCGAGCGCCCTGTGGGTCTATTACGAAGGAGAGCGGCGCTGACATGGACCTGCGGGAACAGCATATCGCCCTGGCGCCGACCGGCCCGCCCCGACGGCGCGCCGCGTTCCGCGAGAGCGCGGCCTGGGGGCGGCGTATCGAGCGGGCCATTGTCTGGGCGCTGCTGGTGGGGCTGGGCATGATCTTTCTCATTCCTTTCCTGATCACCCTCAGCGACAGCCTGAAAACGTTTCAGCAGATTTACGCCATGCCCAGGATATGGATTCCGAAGCCGCCCCAATGGCGCAATTACGTGGACATCTTCTATGTGCTCCCCTTCTTCACCTTCTTCAAGAACACCATCATTATCACCCTGACCGCCCTGTTTGGGCAGGTGGCCAGCGCATGCCTGGTGGGCTACAGTTTTGCGCGGCTGCGCTGGCCCTTCCGCGACCTCTGTTTCATCATCCTCCTGAGCACCATGATGCTGCCGGGGCAGGTCACCATGATCCCCATCTTCCTTTTCTTCAACTGGCTCGGCTGGGTCAATACCTGGCTGCCGATCATCGTACCGGCCTATTTCGCCGTGAACGTGTTTAACGTGTTCCTCATGCGGCAGTTCTTCAAGACGATCCCCTATTCGCTCGAAGAAGCGGCGCTCATTGACGGCGCGGGCCACCTGCGCATTCTCACCACGATCATGCTCCCCCTGGCCAAACCCGCCGTGCTGGCCATCATCGTGCTCGGCTTTGTGCACTGGTGGAACGACTTCATGGGGCCGCTCATTTACCTCAGCGATCACACCAAGTACCCCATCTCGTTGGGCATCAAAATGTTCAGCGACGCGCAGATGACCAACCCCCACTACATCATGGCGGCAAGCCTGGTCTCCATCATCCCCGTCGTCATCCTGTTCTTCTCCGCGCAGAAGTACTTCGTCCGGGGCATCGCACTCACCGGCGTCAAGGAATAATCGTCCCGCGTTTGTTAAACAGGCCGCGCTTGGAGGAAAATGATGGCCTGACCCGGGTGTGTCAAGGACGCACCGAAAGCCAGTCCTGGGAATCGAAGGAGAACACGGACAAACACGGACGGACACAGACGGACGCGGACTTCAAAGCCGGTCTGTCGTGAGAAGGGAAAAAGAAATGCTTGGACTGACGTTGACGGCGTTTGCGTTGGCGGCGGGGAACGGGGCCGTGATGTGGGTGGAT
This sequence comes from uncultured Nitrospirales bacterium, assembly GCA_964559065.1. Taxonomy (GTDB): domain Bacteria; phylum Hydrogenedentota; class Hydrogenedentia; order Hydrogenedentales; family CAILVY01; genus CALEDJ01. The sequence goes on from CAZLII010000009.1 coordinate 14,864, forward strand.
GCGTGGCAGGCGGCGGAGGCCGCCGTCCCGCAAAAGGGGGAATATCAGGTGTGGGCATGGGTGAAGGCGGGCCAAGCCACCCATATCACCGTTGCAGGCAAACGCCTGGATATTGACCGGAAGAAGGACAAGAACGACCCTGAATATGTATGGGTGAACGCGGGCGCGGTCCGCCTGGATGCAGGGCCGGTCGCGGTGACCTTTGGGGAAGAAGTGAAGACGCTGGCCCTGAGCGCCGCGCCGTCCTTTGACCCGCAGAAGGCGATGGGCGACCGCCGCGTGTATGCCGAGCCGCGGGGCGCGGAAGACCGCCGCGCGCGCACCGTCCGCCACACCAACACGGTCTTCATGATGCCGCACTATGAATCGCTTGACGCCTGGGAACGCGATGCGGGCCGCCTGCGGCGGCGCATCCTGCTGTCGTCGGGGCTTATACCGCTGCCCGAACGAACCCCGCTCAACGCCAAAGTCTTCGACCGCGTCGAACGCGACGGGTACAGCGTGGAAAAGGTCCATTTCGAGGCGTGGCCGGGCTTTCTTGTGACCGGCAACCTGTATCGCCCGGCGGGCGACGGACCGTTTCCGGCCATCGTCAACCCGCACGGCCATTGGGAGAAGGGCCGGCTGGAAAACAGCGAGCGGGGGTCAGTGCCGGGGCGCTGCATCACGCTGGCGCGCATGGGCATCGTGGCCTTTTCCTATGACATGATCGGCTACAACGACAGCATGCAGTTCCCGCACAACTGGGGCGGGGAGCGTGAGAAACTCTGGGGCGTGCACCCCTTCGCAATGCAACTGTGGTCGGGCATCCGCGCGGTGGATTTCGTGGAAAGTCTGCCCTACGTGGACCGGGACCACATCGGCTGCACCGGGGCTTCCGGGGGCGGCACGCAGACCTTCGCGCTGATGGCCGTGGACATGCGCGTCAAAGCGGCCGCGCCGGTCAACATGATTTCCTCGACCATGCAGGGCGGCTGCCTCTGCGAGATCGCGCCGATCCTGCGCCTGGACAACTCGAACATGGAGATCGGCGCGCTCATGGCGCCGCGCCCGCTCCTGCTGGTCTCCGCCACGGGCGACTGGACCCGCGAGACGCCCCGCGTCGAGTATCCCGCCATCCGGTCCATCTACGCGCTCTATGACGCCGCCGACAAGGTCAGCAACATCCACATTGATGCCGGCCACAACTACAACCAGGCCAGCCGCGAGGCGATGTACCGCTTCTTCGGAAAATACTTTCTCGGCGGCGACTGGGACCAGTTCACGGAACCGCCGTTTCAAGTCGAGGACGAAGCGGCGCTTCGCGTTTTCGCCGACAAGGACGCCGTGGCCGGTTACCCATCCAGGGATGAGGTGATTGCATCGGTCATTGCGCGCATCCGCGACAAATGGATGGCGATCCTGCCGCAACGCCCCGACGACGCCCCGGCGTTCCGGGCTTCTTACGGCGGCCTACTGGCCGAGGTGATTGGTGCGGCTGCGCCGCACCCCAATGACCTGTCATGCGAACGCATCGCCATCGAGCAGCGCGGGAACCATGTGGTCGAGCGGTGGATCATCGGGCGCGCGCGCGAAGGCGACGCCATCCCCGCGCTGTTCTACCGCTCCGACGATCCCGCGCCGCAGGATGCGGTGCTGATCGCGCATGGCGCAGGTAAGGCCGCGCTCGCCGACCCGGACGGCCGCGGCCCGGGACCGCTCGTTTCCGCGCTGCTCGCCGAAGGCAGGGCCGTGTTGTGTATTGACGCCTTCCTGATTGGCGAACACCACGCGGCCGACGCGCCCACGGAGCGCCGCCGCGAAGGGAATTTCATGGACACTTTCCAGCCCACCGAGGCCGGGAACCGCGTGCAGGATGTGCTCACCGCGATGGCCTTCCTCCGCGCGCGGCGCGACCTCACCGGCCGCATCACGCTGGCGGGTTTGGAGAAGGCCGGGTTGTGGTGCCTCTTCGCAAGCGCGATTGACGGCGGCGCGGCGGCCACCCTCGCCGATATCAATGGCTTTGCGCTGGACGACGACGACACATGGGTAAAGGACTGCTACATTCCCTGCATCCGCGCCATCGGCGACCTGCGCACCGCCGCCGCGCTGATCGCGCCGCAGACGCTCACCGTGATGAACACCGTCACGCCGGATGACGGCCGGTGGTGCGGCGCGTGCGTCGCAGTGGACGCGCTGCCACTGGATGCCATCGTGGAGGCGCTCAGGTGACAGACGCCGCCCAAAACCGTCCGTGTGATGCACTTTTGCACATTACGGACATCCACTTCTGGGAAATCGTCCGGAATCCCCTGCAACTCTTGAACAAGCGCTTTCTTGGCAATCTGAACATCATCCTGCGGCGGCGGCGCGCCTTCGACACCAGCCATGCCGCTGCATTCGCGGACGCCCTCGTTGCCACCGGCGTGCGCGTCCTCTTCGCAGGCGGCGACTTCACCTCCACCGCCACCGAGGACGAATTCCGCCAAGCCGCCGCGTTTCTGGAGGATTTGGCCGGGCGCGGCATGCAGGTCATCATCATCCCCGGCAACCACGACGTCTATACCTTCGAATCCGTGCGCAAGCGCCGCTTCGAGCGGCATCTGGCGGCATTCCTCCCGGAAGCGGGCTACCCCTGCCGCATTACCCTGCCCGGCGGCACGCCGATGCTTCTCGCACCAACGGTCTGCCCGAACTGGCTCTCCTCGCGCGGCCATATCGCCGATGCCGACGTGGCCCGCATCACCCAACTGATTGCTGAGGCTCCTCCCGGCCCCCTCATCGTCGGCAGCCACTACCCCGTGCTGCACGCCACGGAAGGCTATGCCTCCGGGCGTATGCGGCGCCTCCGCAACGCCGAAGCGCTCCGGCGCGCGCTCGTGGAGGCCGCCGCGCAGCGGCCCATTCTCCTCCTCGCGGGGCACGTCCACCGCTTCAGTGATCAACCCGATCCCGAAGCGCCGCTTCTGCGCCACTGCACCACCCCCGCCCTCTTCCACCGCCACCGCCACGTCCGAGGCCGCCTGGCTTTGCGCATCCGAACC
>CAZLII010000009.1:17899-18731 GCA_964559065.1 uncultured Nitrospirales bacterium
CGCCGGGGCCTTCTCGGAGATACACGCAGGACAGGAGAATTTCCTTATCTTCCGGCACACCCTCCGCCACGGCGTCTGGCAGCGCCACCCGTAGGGTGGGTGCAATGCCGCCGTAGGGTGGGGTGGGTGCAATGGAGCGAAGCGAAATGGAACCCACCATTGCCCCGTCGGACATGTCGGACCAATCGGACCGGGCGGACGGGGCGGACGCTTACGAGTTATCCAACCCATCCAACTTGTCCGACGAATGCTGATGGTGGGTTCCGCTCCGCTGCACCCACCCTACATCTACAACATTGTGATGTCCGACTTGTCCGATTTGTCCAACCTGTCCGACACGTCCGACAAAACGCTCCGCCAGCCGCCCCGGCGCCGCCCTTACCCAATAAACGGAATCTCACCCTCCCGGCGGCGGTCCCACGCAGAAGCCGTCTTCCGTGCCTTCACCCGGGCAGGCATAATAGCCGCCGGAATTGTAGAACTGGATCACGCGCAGCAGTTCAGACAGGCTGATCATCCAGTTCTGCGGATTGTAGTCCGAGGCGTGGGGCGTGCAGGAATGGTCCGCGCCCGCGCCGGGCACATAGCCGTCCTCCGTGCTGTCCGGCGGATCGGCGCAGTGATAGCCGCCGGAATTGAAGAACTGAATCACCCGCAGCAACTCCGACAGGCTGATCAGGTTATCCTGATTCTGGTCCGCGTTGTGGAACTCGCCTTCACCCTCGCCTTCACCCTCACCCTCGCCTTCGCCTTCACCTTCGCCTTCGCCCTCACCTTCACCCTCGCCTTCACCTTCGCCTTCGCCCTCGCCTTCACCCTCGCCTTCGCCTTC
>CAZLII010000010.1:0-18665 GCA_964559065.1 uncultured Nitrospirales bacterium
CCCGGGGCCGTCTGGGCGGTTTGTGCGGCGGCGCGGCTGATCTCGTCCTTCGTGATCTTGCCGCCGATGCCGGTCCCCTGAACAGCAGTAATGTCTATCCCTACATTTGCCGCCATGCGGCGCGCGGTCGGCGTGATGCGCACGTCTTCCGCGCGCGCCGCCTGCGCCGACACATCGGCCGCCATCACGCGGCCGCCGACGCCGCTGCCCCGCAATGCCGTGGCGTCAATGCCACGTTCCGCCGCGATTTTGCGCGCGCGCGGCGATACCCGCGCCTCGCCGGTTGCGGCCGGGGATGCCACAGGGAGTGGTGAAGGGGCGGCTTGGGCTGCCGGGGTCTCTTCCGTAACAGACGCGGCGACCGGGGCGACGCCGTATTGGGCGAGGTCCGGCAGCGCCTCATCCGCAGCGCCGATCAACGCCACCGTGGTTAAAACCGGCACTTCCACGCCTTCGCCGATGAGAATTTTGCGCAGCACGCCTGATGCCGGCGACTCGTATTCGATTTCCGCCTTGTCCGTCTGCACGGTGAACAGGGCATCGCCCTCATTAACGAGGTCGCCTTCTTGCTTCAACCACTGAACAATTTCGGCTTCTTCGACTGTTTGGCCCAGTTTGGGCATTTTCACTTCGTACATGGCAGTCCCTGTGTTTTCCAGCCTTCATCCTGAAGACGTTGTAGCCCCATTATGACGAATGTCCCCAGGGGGGAGTCCGGCGCGATGCGGCAGATTTCGTGGAGCACCCCCTCCACGCCCTTCGTCTTGCGGAGACGTTGCAACGCCTGTGCGGCGGGGTCGTCGGGGGGATCGTACAGCATTGCCGCGGCGACTGCAAACCCAATGTTTACTGGTTCCACGCCGTTTTCGAGGCACATCCTCGCCGACCCCGCCAGCCGGTCGTTGGGTCCCAGTTTGCGCAGGGGATCGCGGGCGACCCGGGCGACCTGATCGCCGAGCGCGCGGTTGTGATAGCGCCGGATCAGGTCCGCGCGGTGTGCGTCCAGACCCGCCGGGTCCAGACCGTGTTTCCGGGCGAGGGCGCGGCAACTCTCCGCCGCGGCGGCATCCACTTCCGCCCGCACCTGCTCGTCGCGAATCGCCTGCCAGATGAATTCATGGCCGCGCAGATAGCCCAGATAGGCCGTGGCCGCATGGCTCAGATTGTGCACAAACAGTTTCCGCTCGACGTAGGCCCCGAAATTCGGCAGCGGCTTCATGTGCCGCAACTCCGGAATCGGCCCCTTGAATCCATTGGCGTCCACCGGCAATTCGCAATACGGCTCGACGCAGACCAGCAGGGGGTCCTCGGCGCGCTGCGCCGCCGTCATGACAGGCACCATGCGCCCGATGGAGGCTTCGACAAAGCCCACTTTTTCCCGAAAATCGGGCATGCACGCCGGGTCAAGATGTTCCAGAACCCGGTCCCGGAGGTACGGTCCGGCATTGATCAGATTCTCGCACACGATGATGTTCAGGGGCGGCGCGGCATGGTCGCGGAAGCGGCGCTCGACGCCGCGCGCCAGCGCCGGGGCGATATTCGGCAGCACATTCACCCCCACGGCGGTCGAGGCCAGGTCGGCCTCCGCCAGCGCCCCGGCCACCGCGTCAAGGTCTTTCCCATGAACGGCGGTCACCTGCCGGACCAGGATCGTCTCTTCCGCTTCCTCCACGATGCGTAAGGGGTATTCGCGGCGCTGCTGCAATCCCGCCACGATGTCATCCACCACATCCACAAAAACGATCTCATAACCGCTTTCAAAATACAGTTGGCCGAGAAATCCCCGTCCGATGTTTCCCGCGCCGAAATGCACCGCTTTGCGCATCATTTTCCCAACCTTTTCCGGGACATGTCCCCTGCGTCCGGCGAATTATAGCATGCTGCCTATTCGGGATTTTGGTTTGCCGAGAAAGCGCCTGTTGGATTACGAAAACGGGGCAGTCAGTCGTCAGCCTATTCGGGGATTTGGGCGAAGAGGATGTCGAGGATGGCGGCGGCTTCTTTCGGCTTGACGTACTCGTGTTCAATATTGCCGGGCTGGATACGCACGATGGGACCGCGCTTGCAGTGTTTCAGACAATCGCACTTGCGGACGGCTATGGTCGCGTCAACTTGATGCGCCTTCACGGTCTCTTTGAGGCGTTTGGCGACTTTTTTCGACTTGTGTTCACGGCACGAATCTCCGTCACATACCAAAATGGTCCACAGGCGTTTCTGAGATTTCTTTGCCACAATGCGATTTCCCCACAATGATTGACTGGCGGAAGAACACCGCGTGGGCAAGCGCCTATTCCCCGGACATGATTAAGGGGGAGGGCGTCGCGCGGGGCCGGGGCCTGCCGGCGCGGGCGCAGATGGCGTCGAAAAGGGCGGAGACCGGCGCGACGCCGTAGTCCTCAAAATTTCTGGGGTTGTCCCAAAACTCTGCGAGCCGCCCCCGGTGTTCGCGCTCGTAGCAGAGAATCTTGAGCATCATCTGGGCCTTGTCCAGGCCGCGCAGGAGCCGGGCTTCCGGGCTTTTGGCTTCGAGAAATTCCCGGTGCAGGTCGGCGAAAACGGCGGGAAATCCCTGGAGCAGTTCTTCGATGATGGCCTGTTCCGCCGCGCTCTTCGCCTCGCTCAGATACTTGTCGGCGCTGGGCATCGGGATGTCCATCAGTCGCGCCTCGGAAAGGTCGTGAATCAGCGCCATCGCGAGCGCGCGGTCGCGCTGGAACTGCTCCGGGTGCTCTTCGACGAACAACAGGGTCAACAGCGCCACGAAATGGCTGTGCGCCGCGACGGATTCCGGCGCGGGCACGCCCCGCAACACATATCCCGCGCGCGGCACGCAATCCAAGGGATGAATGGCCTCGAAGAGACCTATGATGCGATCAACGAAGGTTTGCATGCCCGATACTTTTCCTTCTGCCTCCCATTGGAGACCTTCGGTCGTTGCCGTGGCGCGGTCCCGCCTTCGCGCGGCGGCTACGGCGGACACGCATGAGACCGGCCACAACAGGAACAGTTAGACCCCCGCCGCAGCGATGCACTCGCGCATCTTGCGCAGGCCCGCTTCCGCCACCACTTTGGGGTCCTGTTCCCAATGGGCGCGGTTGAAGGTCTCCAATGAGAGCGCGCGCTCGTATCCAATGGTCTTGAGGTCGCGCAGCACCTGCCCCAGCGGGAGGATGCCGTCGCCGGGATAGATGCGGTGCTCGTCTTTCTGTTCTTCGCGCGGGATGTCGCCGGGCACGTCGTTCCAGTGGAAATTGGCGATGAAGGTGCCCCGGAGATGCTTGAGTCCGTCGAAGCCGGAATCCCCCCGGAACAGGTGGAACGTGTCCGCAATCAGGCAGGCCTCGGCGTCGTTCGCGTCCACGGCGACAGCGCATGCCTGGCCCAGCCGGTGCACGCCCTTGAGGAAGCCCACGAACTCAAAGGCCACCGTGATGTTGTAGTCTTCGCGGCCGATGCGCAGCAGTTCCCGGTAGCAGTGCGCGCCCCATTTCAGGTCAAAATCGGCGCGGTCCGGCGAGGGAATCGCGGCAACGTAGATGGACCCGGCGTCGGCGGACATCCGCATGCGCTTGCGCGTCGCCTCCAGCGAATGCTCGAAGGCTTCCGGCGTGGCGGGCATGGACTCCCACAGACCGATCACATTGGGGACATACAGCCCCCGGTCCTTGATCTCGCGCGCGAGCGCCTTGAGGTCGCCGCCCTCCGACTCGTACTGCTCCAGTTCATTCACCCAGACCTCGATGCCGTCCCAGCCGGTTTCCGCCGCGATGCGGATTTTATCCGCGAACGGCGTCGGGCGGATCGTGCTCGTGTTGATGACCACCGGCCAAGGGCTGATGCCTTCCTGGTACCGTTTCGGCGGTGCTTCCGCCGCCTTGGCCGGATGCGGCGCTCCGGCGCTTGCCAGAAGCGCCCCGCCGCCCACGGCCCCCTGGAGAAAACGCCGCCGATTCACTGTGTTTTTCATGAGACAATTCTCCTCATTTGCCCGCGCATGCTTCAGCGGCGGGCGCGCATATCGGCATAGACTACCTGCCGTATAGCCGGAATGCAATTATGTCGGACTGGTCGGACGAGTCGGACGAGTCGGACGAGTCGGACTGGTCGGACGAGTCGGACAATGCTTCTGGGAATCTCTTTTTGTCCCCGGCGTCCTTTTTAAGTCCTTTTTGTCCCTCGCTTCCGCTTTATCCCTGCTGTCCCTGCTGTCCCTGCTGTCCCTGTTGTCCCTGCTGTCCCTGCTGTCCCTGCTGTCCCTGCTGTCCCTGTTGTCCTTGCTGTCCTTGCTGTCCTTTTTGTCCTTTTTGTCCTTTTTGTCCTTTTCCCCGATCATCCGTGCTTCCAAAAGGCCGGCACAAACATCACGCAGATCGTCAGCAATTCCAGGCGGCCCATGACCATGAACAGGCTGAGAACAATCTTTCCTATCGGCGGGACGAATGCGTAGTTCTCCACCGCGCCCACCAGTTCCAGGCCGGGGCCGATATTGTTCAGGGTGGCCGCGACGGCGCTTACGGCGGTCTGGAAAGGCAGGCCGATAAACGCCATGAACACGGACCCCGCGGCAAAGATAAAGAGATATATGAAAAAGAAGATGAGGATGCTGCGTTGTATCTCGTCGTCAATGACGATGTTGTTGATGCGCAGCATGCGTATGGTTCTCGGACGGAACGTGCGCTCCAGCCGGTGATAGCCCATTTTGCAGAGCGCAATGATACGGACCACTTTCATGCCGCCGCCCGTGGACCCGGCGCAGCCGCCGACGAACATCAACGCCAACAGCAGCATGCGTGAGAACTGCGGCCACGCATCGAAATTGTCCGTGCAATACCCCGTGGTGGTCATGATGGCCACGCTCTTAAACGCCGCGACCCGCAACGCATGGACCGGTCCATATGACGGGAGATGCTCCGCCTCCGACATTGCAGGCAACGACGCGTCTGCCGCAAGAAGATTCAGGGTGATGAGGAGGGTGGCGGCCGCCAGCAATGCGTAGTACACGCGGCATTCCGTGCTCCTCAAAGGCGCGCGCCAATCCCCGCGAATCATGGCGAAATAGAGCACGAAGTTCACGCCGGCCAGCGACATAAACACGATGATGATCAATTCTACTGCGACGCTGTCAAAAGCGGCGATGCTGGCGTTGCGCGTCGAGAAGCCGCCGGTGGCGATGGTGCCGAAGGTGTGGCAAAGCGCCTCGTAAAAATCCATGCCCGCCGCCATCAGCAGCGCCGTCTGCGCAGCGGTAAGCGCCAGGTAAATTTTGTAGAGCATGGAGGCGGTGTCTTTGATGCGGGGGTAGAAACCGTGCGGGTCCGGCCCGGGAATTTCGGATTTGAACAGTTGCTTGCCGCCCGCCCCCAGGTAGGGCAGCACGGCGATGAACAGCAGAATGATGCCCATGCCGCCGACCCAATGCGTGAAAGAACGCCAGAACAGAATGCTCTTGTCCACGGCCTCGATGTTCGTGAGTACGCTGGCCCCCGTCGTGGTGAAGCCGGACATGGACTCGAAGTAGGCGTCAATCGGGCCGAGGGCGCCGCTCAGCAGGTAGGGCAGCGCGCCGATGCCGGCGATCACGAGCCAACTCAGTCCCACCAGCGCCAGCGATTCCCGCTGATACATCGGCGCTTTGCTGGTACGCCCAACGAAATACAGCGCGCCGCCGAACAGGCCCGTCAGGACGACGCTCTGTATCAGGGCAATCAGCGCATTCCATTCGCCGAAATACACGGCCCACGCGGCGGGAAGCAGCATGAGCGCGCCTGCGGCGGCGGCGAATTGGCCGAGATATTTGGCGACCGTGCGGTAGTTCATCGAGTGTAAAACAACTCCTGACCGTGCGGTAGCGATTTGCGCGAAACAACGGAGACTACGGCAATCCCTAAGCGGACCGCTTCTCTCTCGCCCCGGTATTCTATACCATTTACCATCGGTCTATTTCGAGTGCTACGCCTGCATTCATGCTGCAGCATGCACGTGCGAAGTCGTGTCATGCCTGGACCGGCGCAGGCAGTCCTTGCCCGTCTTGCTGTTGATCATAGCGGCGGCATGGGGATTTCATCCGTGCTTCCAGAACGCGGGCAGGAACATCACGCAGATGGCGAGTAGTTCCAGGCGTCCCATCACCATGCACAGGCAGAGGACCACCTTGCCGAACACGGGCACAATCGCGTAGTTCTGCACTGCTCCGACCAATTCCAGTCCCGGCCCTACGCCGTTCAGGGTCGCGGCAACCGCGCTGATGGAGGTTTGAAAAGGCAGGCCGATAAATGACATTAGCAACGTGGCCGTGGCAAATACGGACACGTAAACAACGAAGAAGACCAGGATGTTGCGCTGAAGGTCGTCATCCATGACCATGCCGTTGATGCGCAGCATGCGAATCGTCTTTGGGCGAAATGTTTTTTCCAGGCGGTAGTAACTCATCTTCATTAGCGCCACAATGCGAACGATTTTGATCCCCCCACTTGTGGACCCGGCGCAGCCGCCCATGAGCATAAGTATGATTAACAGCAATCTGGAGGCATCCGGGTAAACATCAAAATCATCTGTGCAATACCCCGTGGTGGTGGCGATGGAAACCACCTGGAATGCGGCGGACCGAAACGCGGCTCCCGGCGCATATTCCGGCGTGTCTGGGATAAGGGATTCCGGAATGTCCGCCTTGAGTTTCCCCTGAAATCCATGCAGGTTGAGCGCAACCAGCACCACCGCGACGCTGAGCATGAGATAGTACGCTTTCCACTCCGTGTTGCGCAGGGGGGCGCGCCAGTTCCCGCGCATCATGGCGAAATACAGCGCGAAACTGCCGCTACCCAGAAGCATGAACACGATAATAATCACTTCAACGGCGAGGCTGTCATAGGCGGCAATGCTGGCATTGCGGGGAGAAAATCCCCCTGTGGCCAAGGTGCCAAAGGTGTGACATAGCGCATCATAGAAGGTCATGCCCGCTACCATCAAAAGCAACGTTTGTGCTGCAGTGAAACTGAAATAGATTTTATAGAGGTTGGATGCCGTGTCGCGGATATGCGGACCGAACTTGTGGGGGTCCAATCCCGAAGTTTCAGATTTGAACAGTTGCTTGCCGCCGGCGCCCAGGAAGGGCAGCACGGCAATGAACATCAAAATAATGCCCATGCCGCCAACCCAGTGCGTAAAAGAACGCCAAAACACAATGCTCTTGTCCGCGGATTCGATGTCGGTCAGTACGCTGGCTCCCGTGGTGGTGAAGCCAGACACGGACTCGAAGAGTGCGTCAACAGGACGGAGTGTGCCACTGAGCAGGAACGGCAGTGCGCCGATGCTGGTGGTCACCAGCCAACTCAGCCCCACCAGGGCCAGAGATTCCCGCTGGTACATGGGCGCTCTGCTTGTGCGCCCTGCGAGATACAACGCGCCACCGAGCAGGCCCGCCACAATCATGCTTTCCAGAAAAGCAACGAGCGCTGTCCATTCCCCAAAATACACTGCCCACGCTGCGGAAAACGCCATTAAGGCCCCTACGCCGGCGGCGAATTGACCGAGATACCTGGCAACGATTCGATAGTTCATCTGGATAGGAATAGTTTTCGCGCGGCTTCCAGGGATTCGGACGAAGCGATGAGGATCACCGAATCGCCCGGCAACACTTCGTCGTCGCCGCTGGGCACGATCACCTTTTCCCCCCGGAGGATCGTGGCCACCAGCGCGCCGCGCGGGAATTTCGACTTGCAGTCCTTGAGCGGTTCACCCACGATGGGCGCGTCCTCTTCCGCCGTGAATTCCAACACCTCCACCTGCCCCTCGCCCAGCACCGCCAGCGCGGTCACCTGCCCCTGGTGCACGATGCGCAGCACGCTGTTGGCAATGGAACTGCGCGGGGTCACGGCCGCGTCAATGCCGAGCCGCTCCACCAGCGGCGCGAAGTCCGGCTGATGCACCACCACCGCGACCCGCTTCGCCCCCACTTCCTTCGCCAGCACCCCAGCCATGATGTTGCGCTCGTCGTCGCCCGTGGCCGCCACAAACACGTCGAAATCGTCTATATGCTCCTGTTCGAGCGTGGCGCGCGAAGTGCCGTCGCGGCACACCACCTTGGTGCGCTTCAACTGCGTGGCGAGATAATTGGCCCGCTCCTCGCGCCGCTCGAACAACTTCACCGTCTTGATTTTGTCGTCCAGGGTGAGCGCAAGGCGCAGTCCGATGGCCCCCCCGCCCATGATCGCCACCCGCACCGACCTGGCTTCCTGCCCCCGAAACAGTCTTTGTACGCCGTCCATCCTTTCCCGGTGGCCGATCAGGGTCACTTGATCGCCCGCCTGCACAATCGTATCGCCGTGCGGGATGATGCTGTCGCCGTTGCGGTTGATCAGGCCCAGCAACACGCCGGTGCGCGGCGGAATGATGTCTTTCAATGCCTTGCCGTCCGCCGTCGAATTCGCCAGTGTCCGCACCTGCCGCATCTGCACCAGCCCCCGACCGAACACTTCCGTCGCGAGCACGCCCGGATGCTCGATGAAATTGGCAATTTCCAGCGCCGCCAGCGAATCGGGACTGAGAAGATAATCCACGCTGAGCAGCGATTCATAGAGCACCTGGGACTCGACGTACATCGCGTTGTTCACCCGCGCCGCCACCTGCTTTGCCCCCAGGCCCTTCGCCGTCGCGGCGGCGATGAGATTCACCTCGTCGTTCCCCATCGCCGCAACGAACAAATCCGCCCCCCCCGCGCCCAGCGACTGCAACAGCATCACCGAGCGCGCGTCGCCCACGACCGTGCTCACGTCCAGGGCGTAATCAATTTTTTCCGCTTCATCGGGGTTGGCTTCGATGACCGTCACATTCTGGCGATCCGCACACAACAGTTTCGCCAGGTGCGACCCCACGCGCCCGCCCCCCGCGATAAAGATGTTCATCTGCCGTTCAGCCTCTTTTGCCCCATTCCGGCAATCTGGCCTCGCCCGAATAATGTGCCGGGCGCGGCCGGCGTCCGATTATCTGCATTACATGCACCCATGAATTAATGACGGTGGACCTTCGGCCGCGCCCAAGTAATGCCGGAATCATCCGAAAAACAGGGATGCTATGTCAAGAACCTCTCCCCGCATCAGATTATACCGTCTCAATGACCATATTCCCAAATGAACGCGTTGCCCCAATTATTCAAGTGGAGCAGGGCGATGTCCGGGTTGACAAGGGTATCGTTGTTCGTTTACGGTTATCGTTATGAAAAAGGATCTCCAAATCCTTGCTCGGGAAATCCTGCTGGCCTTCTGGAAAGTGCATATCCTGTACCATGCGGCAGAAGCGCCCATCTACGGGCAATGGATTACCAGGGAACTGCGGCGACACGGCTACGACATCAGCCCCGGCACCTTGTATCCGTTGCTTCAACGCATGGCGCAGCACGGTTGGTTGGAAAAAGTTGCGCATTCCAATACATCGCCGAAGACGCGACAGGAGTATGTATTGACGGATACGGGCGCAAGGATGCTGACCTTGCTCCGGGAGCAAGTGCGGGAAATGTATGACGAGGTCGTGTGCGGCAAGCAGGACTGACGCGCCCTGCTGCCTGGAGATTGGCGCTGTACAAGTTCCGCCTGAGGATAACCAAGTGAAAACCAGGGAAAGCGGCATGCCTGACGAGGCGATGTGGGACAGTTTTTTCGAGCCGCCTGCGGTGCTGGCGAAACTCGGTTTCGGTGAAGTCCGGGGCGATGTGGTTGAATTCGGCTGCGGGTATGGGACCTTCACCATTCCCGCCGCGCGAATGACAAAAGGCGTGGTGCATGCCTTGGACATCGAACCGGAGATGATCGCAATTACCCGGAACAAGGCCGATGCCGCCGGGCTGACGAATGTCCGCGCCGTCCTGCGGGATTTTGTCGCCAACGGCGCGGGGCTGCCGGACGCCAGCGCGGAGTACGCCATGCTCTTCAACATCCTGCATGCGGAAGAACCCGAAGTGCTCCTGAATGAGGCGTTTCGCGTGCTGCGCCCCGGCGGCATCCTTGGCGTCATGCACTGGAATTATGATCCCGCCACGCCGCGCGGCCCTTCCATGGACATCCGCCCGCGACCCGAACAATGCCGCGCATGGGCCGAAGACGCGGGCTTTGTCCTGGTTTCCGACGGTATCATCAGTTTACCGCCGTATCATTATGGCATGGCGCTTCGGAAACCCGGCGGCGTTGATATTGTTTAGATGCAAACACCCGGACCGCACATGGAGGGGCGATGGCCGAAGAATCCGTTGAAACGACGTCCATCCGCACGCGACTGTGGGAACTCATCGCGCTCTTTGTGCGTTTGGGTTTCACCGCATTCGGCGGACCGGCGGCGCATATCGCGATCTTTGAGGACGAGGTGGTGCGGCGGCGGGGCTGGCTGACGCGTGAGCAGTTTCTCGACCTGCTGGGCGTCACCAACCTGATCCCCGGTCCCAACTCCACCGAAATGGTCATCCACATCGGACACCGCCGCGCGGGCATCTTGGGGATGATTGTCGCGGGGCTTTCCTTCATTCTGCCGGCCTCGCTCATCGTCGGCGTGTGCGCATGGCTGTATCTGCGCTACGGCAGCCTGCCGCAAGCGGAGGGCATCCTCTACGGCGTCAAGCCGGTGGTCATCGCCATCATCGCGCAGGCGCTGTGGGGGCTGGGCAAAACCGCGGTCAAGACGCGCACCCTGGGCGCGCTGGCCGCAATCGGCGCGATCCTCGTGTGGCTCGGGGCGGGGGAGGTGTCGGTGCTGGTGCTGATTGGCGCGGTCATGGCGATTCTATGCGCGATCAGCGAAGGCCCCCGCCGCCACGTCAAAGGGCTTGTCATTCTCATGGCCGGAGTGCTTGCGGTCTTCGCGGTCATGGTCTTCGTCAGCATCGGCGCCGACCCCGACGCGCGCCCCTTCAGCCTGGCCGCGCTCTTCCTGTTTTTCCTCAAGGTCGGCAGCGTACTCTACGGCAGCGGCTACGTGCTGCTCGCCTTCATCGAATCCAGCCTCGTCAATCAATGGGAATGGATAACGCGCACCCAACTGCTCGACGCCGTCGCCATCGGCCAAGTCACGCCCGGCCCGCTCTTCACCACCGCCACCTTCATCGGCTTTCTGCTCGCGGGCGTCACCGGCGCGGCGGCGGCCGCCGCGGGGATATTCCTGCCCTCCTTCATCTTCGTCGCCATCAGCGGACCGATCATTCCCCGGCTGCGCAATTCCGCGCTGGCCGGCGCATTTCTCGACGGCGTCAACGCCGCATCCCTCGCCCTCATGGCCGTCGTCACCCTCCAACTCGGCGCCGACAGCCTCCGCGATCCCCTGTCCATCATGCTCGCCCTCGCCAGCGCCGTCCTCCTCCTCCGCTTCAAACTCAATTCCACCTGCCTCATCCTCGGCGGCGCAATCATCGGCCTGATTGCCGCCGCAATTTGATCGGCGGCTATATCTCCCCGGTTTCGATGGCGTCGGTGGCGCGGATGGCGAGGGCGGCGACGGCCATGATGAGTGCGGCGAATCGGGGGTCGTGGGTGAGGCCCTGTTTGAAGCGGTAGTAGATTTGCTGGGCGATGACGGCGAGTTTGAAGAGGCCGAAGGCATAGTAGAAGACGAGGTTGTCAATCCTGCGGCCGGTGAGGGCGGCGTAGCGTTCGGCGAGTTCGAGGCGGGGCATCGCGCCGGGTTCGCGGGTGAGGAAGCAGGGGATCATGCCGATGTCGGGGTCTTTGGGTTCGAGCCAGTAACTGAAGGCGACGCCGAGGTCCATGAGCGGGTCGCCGATGCTGCACATCTCCCAGTCGAGCACGCCAATGATGCGGGTGAGGTCGTCGGGGTCGAGCACGAGATTGTCGAATTTGAAGTCGTTGTGGATGAGCACGGCGCCGGTGTCGGGCGGGCAATGGGCGCGGAGCCAGGCGGCGGTTTCGTTCATCGCGGGGATCTCGTCGGTCTCGGAACCGCGATAGCGGTCTATCCATCCGGTGACGTTGCGTTCGACGAAGGACCCTTCGCGCTTCAGGTCGGCCAGCCCGGCGGCGGCGTAGTCGAGCGCGTGGAGTTCGGCCAGGTGCCGGATGAATGATTCGCAGCAGGCGCGGACCGTCTCCGGCGGCATGGCAAAATCGGCGGGGCGCTTGCCGCGCAGGATGACCCCGCGCACGCGCTCCATGACGTAGAACTGCGCGCCGATGACGCCGGGGTCGTCGCAGAAGGCGAGGGGGTTGGGCGCGGTCGGGTAGATGGGGTGCAGGGCGGACAGCACGCGGAATTCGCGGGCCATGTCGTGCGCCGCCTTCACCTTGCTGCCGACGGGCGGCCGCCGCAGGACATACTCGGCGGCCCCCCGGCGGACCAGGTAGGTCAGGTTGGAATAGCCGCTGGGAAACTGCGCGATTTCGATGGGGGCGTCCGGCCCCGGCACCGCATCGCGCAGGAATGCGGCGAGTTTTTGCGGGTCGAGTTCCTCGCCCGCGCGGACCGGCCCCGGCGCATCCAGCCAGTCACGCACCGGAGCGCTCCTCGTAACGGCGCAGGATGCGCCTGGCCGCCGAGATTTTATGCACCTCGTCCGCGCCGTCGTAGATGCGCCCGGCGCGCTCCGTGCGGTAGAAGAGGGCAAGCGGCGTGTAGTCGGAGACGCCGAGTCCGCCGTAGACCTGGATGGCGCGGTCGAGTACGCGCATCATCGTGTTCGCCACGGTGAACTTGATCAGCGAGATATTGTCGCGGGCGGCCTTCGGTCCGACATGGTCAATGGTCCATGCGGCGTGGAGGACCATCAGGCGAGCGGCGTCAATCTCCGCGCGGCTTTCCGCGACCCAGCCCTGCACGAACTGCCTGCTCGCCAGCGGACGTTCCGGCGCCACCTGCCGCGTCACGGCATATTCGCACATGAGGTCAAAGGCGCGCTCGCAGATGCCGATCCACCGCATGCAGTGGTGGATGCGCCCGGGGCCGAGGCGCTCCTGCGCGATGAGGAATCCCGCGCCCTCCGGGCCGAGCAGGTTGCGCTGCGGCACGCGGCAGTTCTCGAAGGTCAACTCGCCGTGGCTGGCCCAGCCCTCGCCGCGATGCCCCATGAACGGCGTGATTGCGGAGACCGTGAGGCCGGGCGTGTCCATCGGCACAATGATCTGGCTGGCGCGGAAATGCGCGGGCGCGTTGCCGTCGGTCACCGCCATCACGATGACGAAGGCCGCGCCGTCCGCGCCCGTCGCCCACCACTTTCGCCCGTTGATGACATAATCATCGCCGTCCTTCACGGCGGTGGTGCCCATCCAGACCGGATTTGACCCCGGATGGTCCGGCTCCGTCATGCCGAAGCAACTGCGGATTTCCCCGGCCAGCAGCGGCTTCAGATACCGCTCCTTTTGCTCGTCCGTGCCGTATTGGATCAGGATTTCCATGTTGCCCGCGTCGGGCGCCTGGCAGTTGAACACATAATGCCCGATCGGCGTGCGGCCGAGTTCCGCGCTGACCAGGCCATGGTCCAGCACGCTCAGGCCCAGCCCGCCGTATTCCTTCGGAATCTGCGGAATGGACAACCCCAGTTCCCGCGCTTTCGCGCGTTTGGCGTCCAGCACGGGGAGCATCTCCCCGAAGCCTTTTTGCAGATAGACCGGCTCCAGCGGAATCAACTCATCCTTGACAAATTCCCGCACCCGGTCCAGCAGTTCCTGCGTTGCTTGCGGAATAGAAAAATCCATGGCGCATCCCTTCCGGCTGATTACGAAAAAATGTTGCGGCGCGTGCCGCTGACCATCGGCAAGACAATACCGCATCCGCCGCCGCCGCGCAAGCAAGGCAACACAAGGTTTCCAGTAACACTTCAGCGGAATGGCGTGAATTATCGGGTCGTGCTGCGTTGCCTTTTGCATCCCCCGGCGCTTCGCGCCATCCCCTTCCAAGGGGGATGTCATCCATAGTGGAATCCCAAAAATTTGGCGCAGAAAAAATACTTTGCGCCATTCGGCTAAAGAATTAGCAAACTACAGACTTTTCGCGGGCGGGACGCCCGCGCTCCGTGCCATGCGCCGAAGAATAATGGATATCACAGGCCCGCTTCGCGGTATGGCTGCCATTCGGGTTCGTTCTCGAAAATCCAGCGGTAATAGTCTTTGTTCTCGAGGTCGGCGGCGGCTTCCTCATCCAGGATGACCGTCGTGTCGGGGTGCAGTTGCAGGGCGGTGGCGGAGATCATGGATGTGACCGGCCCTT
Source organism: uncultured Nitrospirales bacterium (assembly GCA_964559065.1). Taxonomy (GTDB): domain Bacteria; phylum Hydrogenedentota; class Hydrogenedentia; order Hydrogenedentales; family CAILVY01; genus CALEDJ01. The sequence continues at coordinate 14,194 of CAZLII010000010.1, forward strand.
CCACCGCCTTGGCGACCACCGCCGCCTTGGTGTCGCCCGTGACGAGCATCAGGCAGCGGCCCGCTTCCAGGATGGTGCCCACGCCCATGGTGATGGCGCGGCGCGGCATCTCCTCCGGGCGATCGAAAAGCGGGCTGTTCTGCGCGATGGTCTGCGGCGTCAGCGCCTTCTCCCGCGTGCGCGATCGCATGGATGAGAGCGGTTCGTTGAAACCGATGTGGCCGGAGATGCCGATGCTCAGCACCTGCAAATCAATGCCGCCGAAACTCCGGATGCGTTCCTCATAGCGGCGGCACTCGGCCGCAATGTCGCGCACCATGCCGTCGGGCAGATGCGTATTGCGTGGGTCAATGTTTACATGCTGAAAAAGATGGTGGCGCATGTAATAGCGGTAGGAATTCTTGTGGTCCGGCCCCAGGCCGATGTACTCATCGAGATTGAAGGTGACCGCGAGCGAGAAGTCCAGTCTTTCCTCTTGGTGCATGGCCGCCAGCCACGCATACAGCGCCTCCATCGTGCGGCCTGTGGCCAGGCCCAGCACCAGATGCGGCGTTTCCCGCAGCGCCGCCGCAATCACCGCCGCCGCCAGCCGCACCGCCGCGTCCTTGGTCTCCCGAATCACCACCTGCATGGCCTGTCCTCTCCCTGTACTGCGTTGCCCGCCCCGCGCGGGCCTTGCTACTATGCTCTCCGTTTGACGCAGCGGTCTTCAAGAACAGCGCCATAATCGAAATATAGCGACATTCTTCGGTCCTTTGGACTGCGGTGGCCTGCCACCGCTTTTATACGTCCAGGCTTGCCTGGACGCGGTAACATGCCATGCCCCGACAGGCCATGATTATATTTGACATTGACGGCACCCTCCTTCAGACCGATCTGGTGACCGTGCCGGCGGTGCAGCGCGGCTTTGCCGCGCATGGATTGCCGCCGCCGGAGGCCTCCGCCGTGCGCGCCTTTTTTGGGCGGTCTGTCGCGGCCTATGAGGCGTGGCTCGCCTCGCTCCTGCCCCCCGGCCACGCGCCGCGCATCATCGAAGAGATCAACCGCCTCGAACTGGAACTGATCGGAGAGGAAGGCCGGCTCTATCCCGGCGCGCGGGCCGCTCTGGAAACCCTGCGCGTTGCCGACCACCTGCTCGCCGTCTGCTCCAACGGCCCGGAGGAATATGTGCGCCGCGTGCTCGATGAACACGACCTGCGTCCCTTCTTCACCGCCGTGCGCGCGCGCGGCGCGCGACGCGACGACAAGGCGCGGCTGGTCGCGGAAATTCGGGCGGAGTTGCTTGCGGAGTCCCCTGCTGCGGAACCCCTGGTCGTCATCGGGGACCGCGCCGACGATGTTGCCGCCGCGCACGACAATGGCGGAATGGCCATCGGCGCGGCCTATGGTTTTGGCGCGCCGGAAGAACTCCGCGACGCCGATGTCCTCGTGTACGCCGCCTCGGAGATTCCCCCGACCGTGGCGCGGCTTGTCGTTTAGCCGCCAATGCCCGAACATTTCGGTCCGCCGAAATCCTCACGAGATTCCGGCGGACCGGCGTGTTATCGCGGCAACCGATCAAGGTCGCCGAGAAAAGATCAGGAAACACTATGGACGCAAGCCCTTTCCCCGGCAAACACCGTCTTCTGCACCAAGGGCGGCCCTGCGCGCCCGCGCATCCGTTCGGGATTATCTTAGCGCCGAAACTACAGCAATGAGACCAGTTCCGCAATGCCGCGGGTCATCGGGGTGTCGCTGGGGTAGCGCACGAACGTCACATGGCCGTCCATATAAAGCACGTTGCCGCCGCCGGGGATATGGTTGTACTGGCTGATTTCGGGGGTGACCCCGTCAAACTTGACCCAGATATCACTTTGCGCCTTTGCGGACGCCGCCGGATTGTTGATGTCCGTGATGAAAAAGCGTTCGATGCCCTCTCTGAGACGATAGACGGTCATCGAATCGGCAGTGACGTCGTTGTCCACGACGCTATTCCCCACGATTGTGGGATTGGAAGCCAGGAAGGTGCCCAGCACCGTCAGTGCTTCGGGGCGTATGTTGGCGAGCGCGTTATTCGGGTCATTGCGCAAGGCGGGATTGACATAAATCTGGTTGTCGGAAATGGCATAACCCAGATAGATGTACGAGGAGTCTGAAAAGCGGCACGGGTTGATGCCCTGACTGAGATCACGGAAGAAGTTGTACCGGCCTCCTTCGAATTCTTGAATATCGCCGGCTGCCGAGGGACACACCGTGACCTTGTAGTCCGAGAGATATTCCGGATACACGGACGGGCCGTTCCAAGTCATTTCGCTTGTGTTCGAGCGCAGCCGGCAGTCGCTCGGAAGATTGCTTGCGCCTTCCCATATCGTCAAGTGCGGATACTTCCCGCCTTTGGACTCATTGGCATACATCTTGAAAACAAGCCCCATCTGCTTGAGATTGTTGGCGCAACTCGCCCGCCGCGAGGCCTCGCGCGCGCGCGCCAGCGCAGGCAGCAATATCGCCGCCAGAATTCCTATGATGGCAATGACTACCAGCAGTTCTATCAGTGTGAATCCGTTTTTCCGCATGATACCGTTCTCCTCATGTTTCAGCATTGTTTAAGGACCCGCACACGTGAAGGGCGCACGCCGCTCCCCCCCCGCTGCGCATTAAAAAAATGCCGGGTTGATTGACAACGGTTGATCTTATGGCGGCAACTTGGTAATGTCAAGAAAAAATCGTGCGATTTATCCTACAATTCTCTATAACAGTTAAGATGGTCAGACTGTTGAGGGAAATCGGCGCACATGGCCGCCCCCCCTTTTAAGCGCCGAGGGCTTGAGCCGGGCGCGGCGCACCATTTGAAAAGGAGTTGCTTATGTTGACGCAGACAATGACGATGCTTGTGGGCTTGACGTTGGCCATGACGGTTGCGGCGTCACCTGAGGACCCCTATCGGCGCGGTCCGGATGAGCGGCGCTGGGAGCCGGTGCGCGATACGGTGTATCTGCAGGAAACCGGACAGCAAATCGCAACGGAGCAGCCAATCCTGACAGCGGCGGTGTATGAAGGCGTTGTCTGTGCGAGCACGGGCGACGGGGTGTATGAATTGGACGGCAATAGGTTGCACCGTATTCCGGAAGCGCCCGCAGGCATTCACCGGCTGCGCGTGCTGAACGGTGCGCTGTGGGGCGTCTCCAGCAACGGCCTCTACCGTTATTATCAGGACGCTCTCACCAAACTCAGCGACGACCCCTTTGTGGATGTGTGCGTGGTGGGCGGCGTAGTTCACGCGGCCACGCGCGACCATGTGTATCGGTATATGGACGGCGCACTGGTCAATGTGGAGCCGGAGATGGGGTTCCGGTCAACCAACATCACCATGCACCTGGAGGACGGCACGCATATCACGCGGCAGCGCGAGGACGGCAAGGTGGCTCGGTGGCGTCCCGAACGCATTGGCCCCGTCGCCCGAATCGCCTCCTACAGCGACACGCTGTACGTGATGCACGCGAACGGGTTGGCGCTGCTGGACAACGAGACGGTGGACCCGCGCGTGGTCGAGTGGGGTTTGCCGCCGTCAAAAACCTTCCGCGACATGCTGTCGCTCGGCAATCGCCTGCTCATTGCCACGGACAAGGGCGTGGCGGTGCTTCGGGGGATGGCCCTGACGACACTGGACGGCAGCAAGGCCGGCCTGCCCTATGAGGACACGACCTGCCTCGCCGAAGGCTTTGCCAAGGACCTCTGGATCGGCACGACATGGGGCGCGGTCCGTCAGGTCAGCGACAGCGAGTTTCATTATTTCGCAGGGCAGCGCTGGCTGCCGGACAACAAGGTGAACGACATTGCCGTGGGCGACAATGCGGTCTATATTGCCACCGACGGCGGTCTCGGCGTCATCCGCTATGAACCGTACACCCTTCAGAAGAAAGCGGCTTATTACGAACGCCGGATGGAGGAATGGGGCCACAAGCGCATGGGCTTCACCCATCTGATCTTCAAGACAGCGGACGACGAATGGATTCGCGAGATTACCGACAATGACGGCGGCTTCTCGGCCCATTATCTTGTGGCGATGATGTACAAGTATGCCGTCACCGGCGATGAACAGGTCTGGGAAGAGGCGGTGAACACCTTCAAATCCCTGACCTGGCTTGAAGAGATCACGCCCATCCCCGGATTCCCGGCCCGGTCCATCTGGTCGGTTCACGGCGATGCCGGCACGAAATCCGAGGGCGGGTCGGGCGGCCTGCCCGCGCGCTGGGTCCCCACGCCCGATGGCAACTTCGCGTGGAAGGGCGATACCTCAAGCGACGAGATAGGCGCGCATTACTACGCCATGAGTGTTTTCTATCAACTCGCCCCGGACGGCCCCGAAAAGGAACGCGCCAAAGAGCATATTGACCGTCTCACGCGGCACATCATCCAAAACGGCTGGAAACTGCGTGACATGGGCCGCGAACTGACGCGATGGGGCCGGTGGGACCACGAATACCTGCAACGTC
>CAZLII010000011.1:0-18598 GCA_964559065.1 uncultured Nitrospirales bacterium
GCCGGCAACGTGCGTCGGCACTTCCACCTTGACCACTTTTCCGTGCTTGGGCTTGCTGGTGATGGTGCGTTCCGGAAATGTGATCCGTGTGGCGGCGCACACCCGCCGCACCGGTCCCATCAGCGTGATGAGCGCCGTGAGGTAGTAAGGCCCCATGTCGAACATCGGCCCGCCGCCTTTCTCGTAATAGAATTCGGGATCAGGGTGCCAGTTTTCGTGCCCGTGGCATTGCATGAAGGCCGTCGCGGAGACCGGTTCGCCGATCCAGCCGTCATCAATCAGTTTCCGCGCCGTCTGAATGCCCGCGCCCAGCACCGTGTCGGGGGCGCATCCAACCAGGAGTCCTTTTTTCTCGGCCAGTTCCAGAATCCGTCGTCCATCGTCGCGGTCCAGGGCCAGCGGCTTCTCGCTGTAAACATGCTTGCCCGCCTTCAACGCAGCCTCATCCACTTCGGTGTGCGCCTTGGGCACGGTGAGATTCACCACCAGATCGATGGACTTGTCGGCGATGAGTTCCCTCACGCCGCACGCCTTGCGGATGCCGTGCTCCTTCGCTTTTGCGGCGGCGCGCGCCTTAATCAAATCCGCGCACGCCACGAGTTCCAGAATCGGAAACCGTTTCATGTTCTGGAAATAGATGTTGCTGATGTTGCCGCATCCGATGACGCCGACTTTGACCGGTTTCATACAGGTTCTCCCACGGTAGTTTTTGTTATCAAACAAGTGATTCAGCGGCCCGCCCAGAGCATGCCGCGCGCCATGATCGTAAAACACTCCGGCACGTCGAAATCCGACGCAACATGACCGAGCGCCGAGTAATACACCCGGCCCGCGCCATAGCGACGCTTCCACACGACCGGCATCACACAGCCGTCAATCCAGGGGCAATGCGCGCCGTCAAAGGTCGTTGTCGCCAGCACCTCATTGGACGGGTCCACGTGCATGTAATACTTCTCCGAACAAATGCTGAAGTCTTTCAGGCCAGCCATGATGGGATCATCAAGCTGCGTGATATGCACAAGGTACTCGTGAATGCCGCCGGGATGCTCCACGAACTGCCCGCCGCTCATAAACTGATAGCCGGTGTTGTTGCGGAAAGCGTCGCCCATGCCGCCGTGCCAGCCGGCAATGCCCACGCCGGACCGCACCGCGTTCAGAAGCCCGCGTTCCTGTTCCCCCGTCAGCGCACCCATGGTCCAGCACGGCACGACAAGATTCAGCGCATTCATCTTCGCCTCGTCCTCGAAGACGGTCAGAGAATCCGCCACTTCAACGGCATAGCCTTCCTTTTCCAGAAAAGGCACAAACCGCGCCACAGATTCCCTGGGTTCGTGGCCGTCCCATCCGCCCCACACCAACAATGCCGATTTCATGTTTGTCTAAGCCTCCTGAATCCAAGGAATCTGCTGGATGATATTGTTCTCGATCCGAGCGAGATTGTTCCCCATCGCCGCATTCATCCCTTTTCCGCCGTGAACACCAGGCAGGGTGGAAAGTTTTTCCAGATAGGGTGGGAAACCCTGGTCTTGGGAAACTTTGCCGGGAGTTTTCCCTTGAAAAACTTGCGCCCCGACGGCACCCAAGGGCTGAACGCATAGGAGAAGGTGACGAATCGCCCGCCGGGCCGCAGGACGTCAAAGGTGGCATCCAGAATGGAATCCTGGAGGGCATCGTCAAATCGCGTCCAGGGAAGACCGGAAATGATCACGTCGCAATGATCATGTCCCGCCTCACGCAGGTATTTGATAGTGTTCTCCGCAGAATCCTCATAGACAGTGACGCCCGGGCATCGCTCCCGCGTCGCCTTCACGAATTCCGGATTCACTTCCAAGGCAATGAAACAGGCGTCCGGGTCCTTCTTCTGAAGGATCACCTCCGTGAACACCCCGGTGCCGGGACCATATTCGACGATCACCTTTTCCCCGGCGAGATGCGCCATTTCCGTCACGCATTCAGCCAATTTGCGCCCGCTGGGCGCGATGGCCCCCGTAGTCCGATTGGCGCGCAACACTTCTTTCATGAACGTCAGCGTGAACACAGGCACATTCCCTCCCTCTCGCGCGGCGGCGTACGCCGCGTGATAACCGTTTTCCATCCCGCCCCAAGAGCGCACTCATTCTGCCATACCCGCCAAATCCAAGACAATTCTTGTCTGACTTGATCTTTTAAGGCCATGCGGCGAATATGGTGTTGGCGAAATGGGAACGTCTTCGCCACAAGCACGCACGGCGATGCGTCGAAGGGACCCTGCATGCGCAAGAACTGGGTGGGTTATGCCTTTATCAGCCCGTGGTTGATTGGATTCACCGTATTCATTGCCGGGCCTTTTCTCCTGAGCATTTATTTTTCCTTCACGCGATATGATGTCGTCTCGGCGCCGGTTTGGATCGGGCTGGCAAACTACCGGAAACTGTTTTTCGACGACCCGCTGTTCTGGAAATCGTTGGGGATTACATTCAAGTATGCATTGGTGGCGGTGCCGGTCGGAATTGCCGCTGGATTGGGGCTGGCCCTGTTGCTCAATCTGGAGATTCGGGGGATCAGCGTCTATCGCACCATCTTCTACATCCCTTCCATTGTGCCCGTGGTGGCGACCTCCGTGGTTTTCGTCTGGATACTCAATCCGCAAATCGGCCTGGTGAATGGACTTCTCCGTGTCTTTGGCGTCGTTGGCCCGGCATGGCTTCAGGACACGACATGGGCGTTCTGGTCGCTGGTTTTCATGTCGCTGTGGGCAGTGGGCGGCGGCATGATTATTTACCTGGCTGGACTGAAAGACGTTCCGATGGCGCTCTACGAGGCGGCCATCATTGACGGCGCGGGGCCGTTGCAGCGGACCTGGCACGTAACATTGCCGATGATCACGCCGGTCATATTCTTCAATCTAATCATGGGCGTGATCGGCTCCTTCCAGTACTTTACGCAGGCGTACATCATGACGATGGGCGGCCCGGAGGACAGCACTCATTTCTACGCGCTGTATCTGTTCAACCGGGCCTGGCGCTACCTCGACATGGGCTACGCCAGCGCCATGGCATGGATTCTCTTCGTCGTCGTGATGTTTTTCACCATCCTGATATTCCGCACACACAAGCGATGGGTGCATTATGGAAACTGAGGCCCGTGATACGTCTGCTCCGCGCGCGCGATGGGCGACGGGATTGATACTCGCCCTGGCATTCGCCGGGGTGGCCGGGATCTTTGCGCTGCCCGGCCCCGAACCCAGGCATTATCCCGAACGGATTCCAGTCCGCTTCTGGCATATGTGGACCGCCGAATGGAAAGTAATCGTGGAACGAATCGCCGAACGCTTCAATGAAAGCCAAGATATCTACGAGGTAATTCCACTTTCCGTGCCCGGTGCGGCGGCGGACTCGAAGTTTCTGCTTGCGGTGGCGGGGGGCGATCCGCCGGACGTCATGGCGCAATGGAACCCGGTCATCCCCAAATGGGCCGAAAGCGGTCTGCTGATAAAATTGAACGAATTAATGACTCCGGAAGAATGGGATCGGTTCCGGCGGGAAGCCTATCCGGCCGTGCAGAAAATCGGCATCTATAAGGGCGACCTGTACGGCGTCACCACCGGTTTGAATGCGTGGGCCTGTTTTGTCCGGCTGGACCACCTGCGCGAAGCGGGACTGGACATGCGCGATTTCCCTGACAGCCTCGAGGAATTGATGGTATGGGGTGACAAACTGAACCGATTTGACGCATCCGGCGCGCTGACCCGCATCGGGTTCCTGCCCATGGGCCTGCATTTTTTTGCGCCGGGCTTCCATGGGGGATTCTGCGATTGGGACACGGGCGAGGTGCTCGTGGACACCCCGGAAAACCTGGCCGCATTGAACTTCCTGGCCGAAGCCCGCCGGCGATTGGGCTTCGACGAGGTCGTGCGCTTTCAATCCGGGCTGGCGCTGGGCATCGGAAACATTGACTGGCCCTTCATCACCGGTTCTTACGCCATCCACGTGGATGGTCAGTGGCGCGTGGAGCAGATCGCCCAATACGCGCCCAACCTGGAATACGACACCGCGCCCATACCGCCGCCCGCCGGCGGAAAACCCCTGTTCGGCTGGACAAACGGCAATTTCATGATCATCCCCGTGGGCGCGCGCTGTCCTGACGGCGCGTGGGAGTTTATCAAGTTCTGGTCCGGCATCGCCGAACCCGACCGTGCCGCGGAGTTTTATACATGGGGCGGTTGGCTGCCGCTCTCCCCGGCCATCGCCGACGCACCCGTCTATCGAAAATATGTGGAGGATCATCCCCAATTCCAAACTTTTCTTGACATGTTGCCCAGTGAAAACATGCACCCCACGCCGCCCGTGCCCTACCAGGTGTATCTCTTCGACCGCATTCTCAGTGCGGATGACTCGGCCATGCGCGGCACCTTGACGCCGCAGGCGGCGCTCGCGCGCCTGCAGCGGGAAATCAATCGGGAAATCGCGTCACGGCGGGAGTTTGGCTATGAAGACTAGCGCCCCAATGCGCCTGGGCCGCACCCAACGCTTGCTGGCGCACGCCATACTGCTGTGCCTGTGCGTGCCGTTCATCATGCCGCTGTTGTGGATGCTGTCAACGTCACTCAAAACCGACAACCAGATTTTCGCCACGGAAGGCCGCCAAACCGCCGTCACCATCATAAGCCTCATCCCCCGGCCCGTGCAGTGGAGCAACTATGCGCGCGCCGCCCAGACTGTGCCACTCGCGCTGTATCTGAAAAACACCCTTTTTCTGTGCGCCGCCAATGTCATCGGCGCGGTGGGATCGAGTGCCATCGTGGCCTACGGATTTGCCCGCATCCGATTCCGCGGACGGGAACCGCTGTTTCTCATCATGATTGCCACCATGGCGCTTCCCGGACAGGTGACCATGATCCCCATCTTTGCCCTGTTCCGCGCGCTTGGCTGGTACGGCACCTATCTGCCCCTTATCGTGCCGGCCTTCTTCGGTAATGCGTTCTACATCTTTCTGCTGCGCCAGTTCTTCCGGACCCTTCCCGAAGAGTTGGCCGAAGCCGCCCGTATTGACGGCGCCGGCGAGTGGCGCATTTTCTGGCAAGTATCGCTGCCGCTGGCCAAACCCGCCCTCGCCACCTGCGCGCTGTTTCAATTCCTCGGCACCTGGAACGACTTCTTCGGCCCCTTGCTCTACATCAACGATCCCAACCGATACACCCTCGCCTACGGCCTTCAGCAGTTCATGTCCAGTTACGGCGGCGAATGGGCGCAACTCATGGCGGGCGCCTGTATCTTCACATTGCCCGTGATTGCGCTCTTCTTCCTCGCACAGCGCACCTTCATCCAGGGCATCGCCACCACCGGCGGCAAAGCATAACCCCTGCGAAAAACTACGGGGGTTCATCACGGAAACGTTCATTTGAAACAATTTGCCTCCCGATGGTATAGTATGTGCGTCCTTGGTGACATTCCCATTTTCGCGCGGAGGCGTAGTTCAGTTGGTTAGAACGCCGGCCTGTCAAGCCGGAGGTCGCGAGTTCAAGTCTCGTCGTCTCCGCCATTATAATAACATTGAGTGAAATCAATGTTTACGGCGTTTATCCTGGTCAATGGAAAACGCCCAAAGCCGAAACCGCATACCGTCAATGCGCCCGAGAATGGAGGTTGCGGGGCGGCGCTTCTGATTGCGGAAAAGTCGCCGTTGGCGCTCAGGTTTATGGCTGTTGTCCCCGTATCTCTGCCAGAAACGTTGTGTCAATGCGATCCTTCACTGTTCTCCGGTCAATACCAAGGCGTCGCGCCGTCTCCAGATAACTGCCGGTCTGAACATATATCAGCGTACAATATTTTTTCAGCAGTTCATCCACGGTGAGGCTTCCGCTTCTTGCGGCGTCAAGAAAGGCTTCACGCGGATTCGATAGGATGCCCGAACTCTTGGCCGGTTGGTAAGCCTTTCGAATCATGATATTGCGCACGCATTGTTCGAGTTCACGCACATTGCCCGGCCAGGCATAGTCCGGCCCAAGATGCTTATTAGTCCAGATTTGCACTTCCTCGGCCAAGGACTCCGCCTCCTCCTGGCCCGCCACGCGGCGCGTGATGAATAAAAGGAGATTGCGCAATTGCTCGGGCGATCCTTCAATCTGCTCCCGCAGCGACGGCGTCACAATGATGTCCGAGCACAGGCGGTAGTACAGATCCTCGCGGAAACGCCCGGCTTGTATTTCCACAGCGAGATCGCGGTTCGTGGCGGCGATGGCCTTGCCCTCAAATCGCCTTTCCGCTGTTTCCCCTATCCGCTGGAACATCCGTGTCTGAAGCACGCGAAGTAGTTTCACTTGGATTGCCGGGTCACAGTCGCCGATTTCGTCCAGAAACACTGCGCCGTCGGCGGGACACTGCTCAAAGAACCCCTCCCGGTCCGAAACGGCGCCTGTGAACGATCCCCTCTTGTGTCCGAACATCTCGGACTCAATCAATGTCGGGGAGAGCGCCGACAGGTTGATCGGGTAAAAACATTGCCCGACATCCGTGGCAAAGCGCTTGGTTTTGGGATCGAAGGGGATGTACCGCGACAGCGCGATGGCGCGGGCCACCAACTCCTTGCCGGTGCCCGAAGGCCCGGTCACCAGCGTCGTGATATCGCCCATACGACGGTATAGAGACCGCCGGTACCGGCGCATGTCGTGCGTGAAGATAGACTGCCATACGGCCGCGCGCAACTGGGCTGACGCCACGGATCCGCCGATGATATTGTCAAAAACGTTATGCCATGCCCGCCGTAACTGAAAAAAACAGGCGAAGATATGATCAATCTCCCCGAGAGAGAACCCCACGCCGGGAATGCCAAGATAATGCGTGATATCGTCACGAAACCGCTGGTAAAGCGCACCAACAACCTTGTGATCGACACTGCCCTGCTCCATCTCCAGGACATATTCAAAGAAGGGCTGGGTGTATTGGTTGAAAAGGTAGTAAAGTGCCGTATCTTGGTACAAGGCCTGTTCCGCATCTCCCAGTGCCGCTCCAGACAGGATGCGATCCCGTGCGCCATCCGCCAATGCTTTGGCGCGTCGGGTGAGTCGGTCAACGTTCGGACGTTCATGTTCTTCTTCAACGTGCTTGTGCCAAGTTCCGTCTGTCTCGACGAAGTCCTCCCCCAGTATTTCGCGCTCATACGCAATGCGCTCCTCCATGAATGGGTTGCAGTAGCCGAGCGCCACCAGCGCTTCCGCACACGACCTCTCCGTATCCAGAAACAGGGCCATGTTTCTCTCCTTTAAGTGCATATTATGTACACATATTGTACTTTCAATGCGCATTCATTTGCAAGCGTCTTTTTCAGCGCAATATGAGAGACTTTTGTAACTTATTGCAAATAAATCACTTGCGTTTCTCTTAATAAATGGCATTGCGGTTGCATTGATTCCATCCAGTGGAACCAAGGAAAGGAGTAAGGGACCATGCAAGGCAAAGATTTTCTCGCCCAAGTGCTGCACGAAGCGCCGTTTTCCAAACTGCATCCGAAAATGGCGGCCTTCCTGAAGGGGTATCTCGCCAATGAGAAGGTGATTGAGTTTGGCAGGAGGCGAATAGTGAACACCAGTTTCCCGCCGTATCCCAGCCCGGCATTTGAAAACATGGCGGCGCATTTCAACGCAATCGGTGATGTTGCCGAGCGAAGTCTTTTCTCCGTCACGCTTGCCGTGACCAACCGGTGCCCCTACAACTGCTGGCATTGTTACAACGCCGGGCGAAGCCATCGAGACGTACCGCTTGCCACCCTGCAAGAAGTAGTGAGGCAACTCCAGGCGTTGAATGTGGTCAACGTGACCCTGACCGGCGGCGAGCCGTTGCTTCGCCCGGATTTGGAGGCGATTGCCGGGACCTTTGATGAGACGGCGTTCTTGAGCCTGAACACGACCGGCGCGGGTCTGACGCAGGAACGTGCGAATGCGCTCAAGGACAGCGGGCTGTTTGCGATGGGTGTGAGTCTGGACGCAAAAGATCCCGCGGAGCATGACTGGATGCGCGGGCATCAAGGGGCTTTCGTTACCGCCGTGAATGCACTCGAAATGGCCGCCAAAGCCGGTCTTTATCCATACATTGTCGCAGTGGCAACGCGCGAGTTTCTGCAACCGGAACGGTTTGAGGCGTTCATGAAATTCGCCGCCGGATGCGGCGCTTTAGAAGTGCACCTCTTGGAACCCAGCGCCACGGGGAAACTCGCCGGGCACGCAGAGGTGCTGCTCAGCCCCAGGGAGCGTCGGCAGATTCTTGATTACCAGCGGGAGATGGCAAACCGGAACGATATGCCCATTCTGTCCAGTTTCGCGTACATCGAGTCGCGAACCGCCTTTGGGTGCGGGGCGGGTTTGACGCACCTCTACATTGACGGCAGCGGCGAGGTCTGTCCGTGCAATCTTGTGCCGTTGTCTTTCGGCAACGTGACCCGTGAGCCGTTGCTGCAGATTCTTGAGCGCATGGGTGCGCATTTTTGCAAACCGCGAAACGTTTGCGTGGGTAAGATTCTGTCGCGGCACTGCAACAGCGATTGCCTGCCGCTTGACCCGGCCGCCTCAGCGGCGATTTGCAGGAAGCATCTGCCAAAACAACACGCCACGCCCCGCTTCTTCCAGGCGAGAGAACAATCCCAGGGGGATGTGGGTGCTGAGGAATTAAGAACCGCCTATGACCGCATCCACGGTTCTTATGATGCATTTTGGTTGGTTGAGGCGGGGAAGCCGATCCATGATCTCATTTGCAGGATCCCCTTCAAAACAGGCTGTCAGCATGTGTTTGAAGCGGGTTGCGGGACAGGATTCGCCACGGCGGTCATCGCGGACCGGGTGGGCGCGGAGGGCAACATATACGCTGCGGACCTTTCGGAGGGCATGATTGCAGAAGCCCGCGTGCGACTTCGCGCGAAGGGGAGCGCAAACGTTCGCTTTGTCGCGGGCGATGCCCTCGAACTGCTCGATTCTGCGGGTTCTTTCGACATGATCTTCTCCAGTTGGGTATTGGGTTATATCCCGCTTGCACCATTTTTCAACCGCGCGCATCGCGCCCTGGCCCCCAGAGGGCGGCTTGCCTTTGTCGTCCACAAGGAGCATTCCCCCCGAGAAGCGCTCGATATCTTTTGGGAGATTGTCGCCGAAGACCCGTCCGTTCTGGAAAAACGTGTGGCGTTCGATTTTCCACGCGACATGGATCATCTAAGGAGTGAATTGCAGGCCGCAGGATTTCACGTTGAACTCCTTTGGGATGGCCAGATCACGTTCCGCTATCAGTCGCCTGAAGAGGTCTTGGAGCACCTGTTGAAATCCGGGGCGGGAACGGCCTTCTACGACGCCGTTGCGCCCTCGCGACGAGAAGCGCTTGAACAACGGTTCTTGGACACGCTCAGATTCCGCAATGAAGGCAAAAAGAAATATGATGTAATTCATGACTACGTTTCCTGCATTGCCAGGATGGCGTGAAGAATTTCCCATAAAGAGGAAGAAGCGAACTATGCGACTCTACCTGATCAATCCATCCAACCCGCTCGTCAGTATCACCAACCTCAAGGAAAGCCGCTGGAACCGTTACCGGGTCTGGCAACCGCTTGGCCTGATGATTCTTTCCGGGCTGACTCCCCGGGAATGGGAAGTGACCATCATTGATGAGAATCTTGGCCCTGCGGACTACGCGTCCCGGCCTCGGCCCGACTTGGTGGGCATCACGGCATTTACATCGCAGGCCAACCGCGCTTACGAAATCGCCGCTTACTTCCGGCGCCTGGGCGTGCCTGTTGTCATGGGCGGTATTCATGCATCCATGTGCGCCGATGAGGCCATAGCGCGCGTGGATGCCGTTGTCACAGGTGAAGCGGAGGGTATATGGCCGAAGGTTCTGGAAGATGCAGCCAAGGGAAATTTGAAAACCCTGTATGAGGGCGGAATCACCGAAATGTCCAATACTCCCTTTGCCCGGCATGACATGCTGCCGGCGGGATATGCATTGGGCGCCATTCAAACCAGCAGGGGATGCCCCTTGAACTGTAGTTTCTGCAGTGTCACCTCATTCAATGGGGCCCGCTATCGCCAGCGGCCCATCGCAGACGTTGTGCGAGAGTTCCAGTTGATTCCCGAAAAACGTGTGCTGGTGGTGGATGACAATCTTATAGGGACGCGCCCGGAGCATGTCGCCCGCGCCAAGGACTTGTTCCGCGCCATGGTGCGCGCGAAGATCGAAAAGGAATGGGTCGCCCAAGTGACCATTGATTTTGCCGATGACGATGAACTCATCATGTTGGCGGCAAAGGCCGGATGCATAGGCGTCTTCATTGGTTTTGAATCTACTACGCCCGAGAACCTCTTGCATGTTGGAAGGAAATTCGGATTGCTGAACAGCCGGGACTATCGGACCTCCGTCCAACACATTCAGCGACACAACATACTCGTTGCAGGTTCTTTCATCATCGGCTTTGACACAGACAAGCCTGGTATCGGCAGACAGATCGCCGACTTGGCCGATAGATACGGCGTAGACGGACTCAATGTGCTGTTTCTAACACCGCTTCCAGGCACGCGCCTGTGGAGCCAGATGAAATCGGAGGGACGCATCGCTCTCAACCGGTTTCCGGAAGACTGGAATTACTACACGCTCACGTATCCGGTGGTACGGTACACGCGCTTGTCAATGGACGAGGCCATCCAGGAAATGATTTCATGCAGCAGGAGGTTTTATTCTCCCCGGCGTATCTTGCGCAGGGTATGCAGCAGTCTATGGCAAGGCCGCAACCCGCTCGTTAGTCTTGCGGGCAATCTCTCCTACAGGGGAAACATCCGGTTGGATTGCCGGGCTTATGCCGAATTCAAGCGCCGATGGAACGGCAGAGCCGATTAATCGCGAACGCCGCAAATCAGCAATTTCCTGAACTTAATGGCGTTAACTTGATTTCGCTGTCCGAACGGGAGAGCCTGAGTCGCACCATGCGGCGCCGGCGTTCACCACGCAACATCAAGAAAACCTTCATTCCGCCGACGGACTATTCCCCACATGCGGGAACCTTGAGATGTGCGTATCTTGCACGACAAAATCAACGGGGCATGCCAGGCGATTACCCCTGTATGAGGAGAGCGGGCATTCTGACGGCTTACCACAACAGGCGCTCCCCGGTTTCAGCATCAAGAATGACCGTACTCCAAGGCTCCAGTTCCAGACGCAGTTCTTTGTTGTTGCGAAGGACGATCCTGCGCGGGCCGCCGGTCTCGCTGTGAATCCATAAGACGGTTCCCCCGGCGTGCAGGACATCGTTGTTTTCATTGTAAACGTGACATCCGCCCTGGCGGAAGATTTCCCGCATGATCGCCGGGTCGCGCAGCGGCAACGCGCAGTACCATATGGTGTTTTCGCCCGTGTCCTTCCGGGCCATGGCGATTTCGCGGGAACCGCCGTAATAACCGAGGGGCTGCGCTTCCGGGTCAACGACCTGGAAGGTCGGGGCGGTCCATGCATCCTGGATAATGGTGTTGATACGCTTTTCCGGAAAGCCCGGGCAGAGGCTGCCTTCCCGCAGGAGCAACTGCGGCGGGAGGTTGACCGACGATTCGCGGACGTTCATGCCGACAATCTGCGCGACCCGTTCCACGCTCAGCGATTTGCCGTCGGTGTATCCGGGGGCATAGACCCATACCACGCTGCGGCCCGGCGTCAGCACCTTTTCGCGGATGAAGGCGATATCTTCGTCCGACAGGTACGGCGTGAATGCAAACACGATTGCGCGATACGGGTTCAAGTCCATGCGCGGCAAATCGGCGCGATGCACCGTATCAAACACGACCCCGCTCTTGAAGGCGTCGCCCATGGTTTCGTTGAGGGCTTCAAAGGAGAGCGTCTCGCTGCGTTCCCAGTGGTTGGATTGGTGATAGACGCCAAGATACATCGGGGAAAGATAATAGAAACATTCGGTGTCGTATACCAGGAGCGCGTCGGCGACGGGGGCATAGGGGTGTTTCAGCAGACCGCGCGATAATTGCAAAAGACGGCCCGCTTCCTGCATGAGTGCGGGTTCTTTCCACCATCCGCCCGCTCCGTGTCCCCCTGCCTTTCCAAAGTCGAACCACCACATGCCGGCCCCATGCGTATAGCAGTGCGCGGTGTTGCGCCGCATGGTTGCCACCGAATCCTCGACGGTCGTTGGCGCGAAGGGTCCGGGCCGACCAAAATGATCGCCGACAAGGGTGGGGTGATCATTCTCGTTCATCCACAGTTTTCCGTGGGCGCGGACGCTGGCCATCAGGCAGCGATAATGTCCCGAACCGCCCAGAAACCGCGCATTGAATTCATAGGAAAGCGGCGATGACAGAAAATCCACATCCGGCGAAGCGAGCACCCGCTGCATTTCAAGATGACCGCCCGATGCCTGGTGCGTGAGGTGAAACAGGTAGCCGTGAAAGACGCCGACCAGCACCGGACGGGGCCAGGCGCGTTTTGCGATGCGGCAGAAGTGCAAAGGCGTTTCCGCCACGAGTTCCTGATGGCATTGGTAATAGTCAATCGCCCATTGTTCCGTTTCGGGGTTGCGGAACATTCGCTGCGCCGTCTTGAAACGCGCATCCACGCCCGGAACGGTTGCCGTCGCCAGCGATACGGCATCATCGCGCCAGGCGGCGCGCAGGGCGTCATCCGATCCATATTTCCGGGTCAACCACGCCCGGAAATGGGCGGTCATTGCCGGGCCGGTATCCGGTTCAAATTCAAAGCCCGGATAAAACCATTCCCCCCATTCCCCCCCGCACAGCAGAAGGGCATAAAGCGCATCCCCTTCCGGGCTTTTCCCAAGGGATTCCAGCAGGCGCTGCAGTTATTCTCCGGCATCCTTCCGCCATTGTGCGGAGGCAAAACTCGCCCGATCCCAGAAACCGGCGCCGGGATGCACTGATGCAGGGATATTGCCGCTGGGTTGCAGGGCGTAGCCGATCAGGGCCTCCGGATGCTTTTCGCGCCACCATTTCGGCGCGTCCATGTAAATGCGCAGATGCACAGCGGCATCCGCCCGCACCGCGCGAATCGCCTGAAGTTGCCGCTTGACATGATCCACGTCCAAGTGGTCTTCATGCCAGATTTCCGAGAGCCAAATTTCGCATCCGAACAGGCGATAGCCCTGTTCCGCAAAATCATGCAGGAGTTCCTGGGCTTCGGGAAGCCACGGCTGGGCGCCCAGTTTTCCAACCAGGCTATACTGCAAAGGGGCTTCCGGCTGTCCATTGATGAATATGGTCGCGCGCCCCATATGCGGTTTCAACTCCGCCACAACGGGGACGCCGCCCATCAGGGCCGCCGATAACGCGCAAAGACTGATTAGGCACATACGCTAATTTCCCTGCAGATGCTGTCTCATTCTTCGTTGATCGCCTGCTTGAGCCTGGCAATGGCAAGCGGGATGTCGTCAAACTCCCACACATTGCGGCCCATCGTTGCGCCGGCCGCGCCGCTTCGCCCGATGGCGCGCGCCATGTGAACGGCGTCCTCCAGGGTGACGCAGCGCGGACCACCCGCCGCCACAATCGGCACCGGGAATTCGGCGACAATGTCCCGGAACGATGCCGTATCGCCGGTGTAGGGCGCCTTGACGCAGTCTGCACCCATTTCCAGGCCCACCCGGGCCGCGTAGTAGATGTGTTCGGGATCATGCAGAACCGTGTGCCGCTCATCGCCGCTTTGGAGGGGATAGATATGAGGAATCACCGGCAGGCCGAAGGCTTCGGCTTCGCGCACCACGGCGGACAGATGCCGGATGTAGCGCAGTTCCTCCTCACAATAAACAAACATTGCAACCGCGATGGCGTCCGCGCCAAGGGCAATCACTTCTTCCACCGTTGCGGTGTCGGCGAAGTCCGGTTCGCCCGGCCGCAGCGCCATGCTCTGGATGATGAGGGGAATCCGGCCTGCATGGGGCGGCATGAAACGCGCTGCGATGCCCTTGTTCATCGTAACGGCATCCGCGCCGCCTTCCACGATTTTCCTCAGGGTGGCCTCCATGCGCCGCAGTCCGGCGGGGAATCCAAGAGGATAATTGATCATATGGTCCACGGCAACAGTCAACACCCGCCGTTGACCGCCTGCCAGAATTCTGTTAAGGCGCGCGGCCTTACCCAATGCGCTCATAGCATCTTCTCCTGCCGGTTTTCATGCAATGCTAAAAATTCCCGAACTTCTGAGAGGGTTGGAATGCCTGATGAATGAAACTTACCGGCGACGAAACACCCGGAACGCGATGGATGAAGCGCTTCTTCACCCCGTAATCATCCAGTTCCGCTTCAATCTCGGGGGCTGTGGAATCATTACCGAGCATGCTCACAAAGCGGGTGTCTGCGCCCAGTCGCGCACAGGCCGCCAGGGCGGTCGCCGTCAAGCCGCCGCCCTGCACCGAATATTCACGCACACGCGAAAGGCCGCCCGGGGCGGCGGTCAGAGCAATGAAAAGGTAATCCAGACAGGCGTTGCCGGCGCCGCCGATGCAAACCAGTCTATGCAATGAATTAATCATGGCATGCTCCGATAGCCATGCTTTGCAGGGAAAACCATTCCCATCCATGGGGAAGAGTGGCGCTGAAACCGGAGCATCACTATACTTGTGAACAGGACAGAAAACAATGGATGAGCCGACATTCGTGCATTCGTGTTCGGTTAAGCAGGTTCACAGGGGGTCCAAGTGCAATGATTACAGTCAATTCGATAACTGGACGAATTATTCTGGATTCCCGCCTGCGCGGGAATGACGAATTTCGCAAAACGCCCCCATTTTAGCCCGTCATTCCCGCGCAGGCGGGAATCCAGCAACACAAAACCGCGCATTAATCAAACACGAATGTTGCCCAATATGCCCTGCGCGACAGCGGAAGGCATTTGCTCGGACTTATTCGCAATGCATCGAATAGCACGAAGAAACCTTTCGCGCAATAGAACACGTTCTTATGCATGCAGAAACCTTCGACTTTCCTGTGTCGTCGTGTTATGCTGAGGTTGGTGAACGAATCTGCGTTTGTCGTATTCTGTGCTGGGGCCGGACGATGTCCGGAAAGATGGAGGTTGCCATGTTCAAAAATGTCGTTTTGGTGGTGATTTTGGCGGGATGCTGCAGCGCTGCGCTGCTGATGCTCGCAATGGGGAATGTCTTCGCGAAGGTTGAGGAAGACAAGGCGATTCGCGCAACGGTGCAGCAGTATTTTGACGGCATCATTCAGTACGATGAACAGGCGCTACGAACGGCGTTTCATCCGGACGCCGCCGTTATCGGCACAAAGGATGACGGCGCGTTGGACTGGCAGGCGTTCCAGAACTGGGTGCTCTACACGCGCGGCGATGCGCCGGACCCGACAGGCCGCATCAATAGAATCCTTTCCATAGATATTTCGGGGAATGCCGCTGTGGTCAAAACGGAATTGGATTGGCCGCGTGTTCGGTACATTGACTATCTTTCATTGATGAAAATAGACGGCGAGTGGAAGATTGTCAACAAAATCTGGCATCGCGAAAAACGACAGGAAGCAAGGGGAGGATGATGCAATGCGCCCCATAAATCGCAGGAAGATGCTTGGCCTGATCGGTGCGGGAATAACGGGGGGATGGCTGGCGAAATCGTCTTTGGCAGTCGGTGCGCCTGAGAGATCCGGGCGGCCGCCGAATATCATCGTTGTCTTTGCAGATGATCTGGGATATGGCGATCTGGGGTGTTACGGTGCGGAAAAGATCAAGACCCCACGACTGGACACCATGGCCGCGGAAGGCATGCGCTTCACGGACTTTTATTGCAGCGCCGCCGTGTGTTCACCGTCGCGCGCGGGCCTGCTGACCGGCCGTTATCACGTGCGCATGGGGATCAATGCCGTCTTTTTCCCGCAAAGCAAAGACGGACTCGACGATGACGAGATAACGATAGCGGAACTGCTCCGCGAACGGGGCTATGCCACCGCCTGTATCGGCAAATGGCACCTGGGCCATCTGCCGCAGTACCTGCCCACGCGCCACGGCTTTGATTATTATTACGGCATCCCGTACAGCAATGACATGCATGTCGAAAAACGCGGCGATCCGCCGGTGCCGCTCATGCGCGACGAGGAAATCATCGAGCAGCCGGTGGACCAGAGCACCGTGACCAAACGCTACACGGAAGAGGCGGTCCGGTTTATTCGCGAACACAAGGACCGTCCGTTTTTCATCTATCTTCCGCACACCATGCCGCATGTGCCGCTCTATGTTTCCGAGGCATTTGCCGGGAAATCCGACGCGGGCCTTTACGGCGATGTCATCGAGGAGATGGACTGGAGTATGGGCGCGATCCTGGACACGCTCAAGGAACTGGACCTGGATGAAAACACACTGGTGATATTCACCAGCGACAACGGCCCGTGGCTGCATTACGGCGAGCACGGCGGCAGCGCAGGACCCCTGCGCGAGGGAAAAGGATGCACCTTTGAGGGCGGCATGCGCGTGCCGTGCATCATGCGGTGGCCGGGCGTCATCGAGGCGGGCCGTGTGGAACGCGGGATGGCCTGCACGCTCGATTTTCTGCCCACCTTCGCGCGCCTCGCGGGTGGAGAAGCGCCTGCGGACCGCCCCATAGACGGCGAGGACATCGGGGCGGTGCTTCGTGGCGCGGGCAAACGCGCCCATGAAGAGTTTCACTATTTCCATCGCGGGGAACATCAGGCCATGCGGTCGGGACAATGGAAATTGAAACGACCCTTCAAGGGGCTGGTTTATGCGAAACCAATCGAGCATGGGACGCTTTTATTCAATCTGAGGGACGATCCCGGCGAGCAGAACAATCTCGCGGAGGCGCATCCGGAAATTGTCGAACGCATGGAAAAGGCAATGGACAACTTCTGGGCGTCGTTTCAGCCGTTGCCGCCGGATAAGAAATGATTCGGCACTGGAGAATCAAGCCATGACACAGACCACCTTCACCCGGCGCGAGTGGATGGGCGTTACTGCCGCCTCGCTGGCGGCGACGGGCATGCCCGGTATGGCCGCAAGCGCCGAGGCCCAACGCAAACGCCCCAATATCCTATTGATCATGACCGACCAGCATCGCGGCGATTGTCTGGGCGCGGATGGGAATCCGGCGGCGATCACGCCGAATCTGGACCGGATTGCGCGGGAAGGCGCCCGCTTCCGCCACGCCTACACCTGCGTGCCCTCATGCACGCCAGCGCGTGCAGCGCTGTTGACCGGACTCGGCCCCTGGCGCAACGGCATGCTCGGCTACAGCCGCATTCCCGAAGCATATCCCCGCGAGATGCCGCGCATGCTTGCCGAGGCGGGCTACCACACGGCAGTGGTCGGCAAGTGTCATTTCGCCCCCCAGCGCAACAGCCACGGTTTCCAGCAGATGATCCTGGACGAATCGGGCCGCCGCCAGCATCCGGAATTCAAGAGCGACTATCACTGCTGGTTCGATTCCATTGCGCCGAATCTCGACCCAAGCGCCACAGGCTTGGGCTGGAACGATTATCCCGCGCGGCCGTACGCCCTGCCGGAAGAATTGCATCCCACGCGATGGACCGGCGATGTCGCCGTGAATTTCATCGAAAGTTACGCCAAAGACAATCCGTTCTTTTTCAAGGTATCGTTCGCGCGACCGCACAGCCCCTATGACGCCCCGCAGCGTTTCTTTGACATGTACCGCGACCGGCCCATCCCCGAACGCCATCTCGGCGATTGGTGCGGCCGCTACGCGCCCCGGAGTTGGGAACGCGACGACATCTGGCACGGCGATATGGGCGCTGCGGTCACGCACCAGTCGCGCGTGGGCTACTACGGCAGCGTCACGTTCATTGACGAGCAGGTCGGCCGCATCCTGTCGGCCCTCGAAAAACGCGGCATTTTGGAAGAAACCCTGATCATGTTTATCTCGGACCATGGCGACATGCTCGGCGACCATCATCTGTGGCGTAAGACATACGCCTACGAGGGGTCGGCGCGCATCCCTTTTCTTGTCCGGTGGCCGGAGCGTTTAATCGCGGCGCTGCGGGGACAGGCTCGCGAGGAACCCGTCGAATTGCGCGACGTGTTGCCTACCTTTCTGGATGCGGCGGGCATTCCCGGCGGGGAAGACATGGACGGCGCGAGTTTATTGCCGTTGCTTTCAGGAAAGGCCAGTCATTGGAGAGATTGGATTGACTTGGAACACGACATCTGCTACGACCCGTCCAACCACTGGAGCGCCTTGACCGACGGCAAGACGAAATACATCTTTCACGCGCGGGACGGCGAGGAGATGCTGTTCGATATGGAGCATGATCCCGGAGAGACCAGAAATCTGGCAGGCCGCGCCGAATCCGCCCAAACACTGAAAGACTGGCGCGCCAGGCTGGTCGAACACCTTCGCCCGCGCGGGGAGGATTGGGTGAAAAACGACACCCTGCAACTACGCCCAAAGTCAATTCTTCACTCCCCGCATTATCCACAACAAAGCGCGTAGGGTGGGTGCAGCAAAGCGGAACCCACCATGGTCTTCAAGCGGTTACTTTCTTAGCAGTCACATCAAATATGACTTCTGATATGTCAGCCATGTTTTGCGGAAGTTGTACCATATGGTTCGCACGGGGACTTCAATTATTTGGAGTGCGCCGTCTGTTCGGCGCTTTGGC
>CAZLII010000012.1:0-18272 GCA_964559065.1 uncultured Nitrospirales bacterium
GGTGTCCTCCTTCTGGTCCCGGCCATTATCATTTACCTCGCCTTCTTCACCTTCTGGCGATGCCGCGACGCCGGCGATGAATCGCCCACCGCGCAGGGAAAGGCGATGCAACTCGGCATCATCGCGCTGCTCGCCTTTCTGCCCATGCGCATGGAATACCTCCGCGACTACTTCGCCATCCCCGTGGCCGAACACCGGCGACTCCTCCTCTTCTTCGCCGCCGCCAAGACCGCCGCCTGGCTCTACCTGTTCCTGGTCATCCTCCGCTATTACGCATGGAGTGGCGACCGTGTTTTTCAACGCATGCAAATCCTCTTTCCAAGCGTTACGCGCAATACGTCCAAAACCGCGCCGACATCCGTATGGCCTGACGCAGAAAAACGCAGTGAAAGCGCATCGCCTGGAAATCTTTCGCCGCCGGAAAACAAGAATACAAAGGAAAATCCAACAGAGTAGAAATGTGACTGTCCAACAAAGACATCCAGTAATGGAAACCATCCATGCAAACCACGCGTTTCGTCATTACAGGGAAACGACATCATCTCAAACAATCAACAGCGCATGGCGCAAGCAATCCGACAAGGCAAAACCAAGTTTAAATAAGAACCACACATACCCATAACAGGAGAAAAACTATTTCAAGGTCTTTTGCGTTTTCTCGCACTTGGCTGACACCGCAATGAGCATGTCAAATTCCAATAAAGAAATTAATTCCATTTTATCAAATATCCGATGCAAAACTATTTGTAATAAAGATCACATAAAAATTTGGCCTAAAAATCCGGGAAAATCACACCTGAGACCTAAAAAAATATGACTCCCCTGTCAAATGCCTTCATAACCCATTGCAAATCAATTATTTACGCACCTTCTTTTGTGAGAATTTTTTTATTGACAGGGGTATTGTTTTTGTGCGCGGTTTGGTTTAAACTAACGATGTAGAAAGCAGGGATGACACCTGCGGCCGGAAGCGCAGAGGCGAAATAGCGCTTCCACAATAAAGATTATACTGGCCGTTTCAGGGGGCCGCGATTGGGTCCCTGCAAATCGCCAGCCCGATAGTTGAAAACAATCGTTAGATTCTGCCGCAGCGGGTTTCGCCAGTGCTGTCCCACTGGATGCGGTGAACGCGGCCCCGGCGCGGTAGAATGCAACAATTGAATCCATTTACGGGTCCGAACGCCATTCGGCGCAGGCGACGGCAACGACCGATCGCCCGGCGAATGCGGGGGATGACCAGGCCGCTGCCGTGCGGAGATGCGCAGGGTGGGCGGCGGTCATCTTGGCGGCCATATCGGCCGCAACGGCGCTGACACGCCGAAGGCGTTCCGGAGAAGAGTTTCCCCTAAGAGAGGATGCCTAATCCTCTGCGAAGCTCTAACGCCCGTTAGAGCAACGCACCTCACCGGAGATGCCGGTCGCCCCCTACCGGCATCTCCCTCTCTTTTTCTGCTTCCCTTCAACACCTTCGCCGCCCTGCTGTTGCCGCCACCAAGCGCCGGGCTCTGCTTCCAGGTCGTGGCCCGGCGCATGCGGAAACGCGCAAAGGCGCATGTTAGCACATCATGCCCCAAGCGGTTTCTGGTACACTATGTTCCCGTATGCAACACGAAAAATCGGTCTGGATTACCATGAACGCATATCACCGATGGACCCTCCTGGTCGCGCTGGCGGCCGGCCTGCTGACCACAGCCGGATCGGCGGCCGCGGATTACGCTGATTACATCTATGTCCCCCCCGCAAAATCCTGGGAGGCGCATTCGGCCATGCCGCAGGCGCAGGCGGCGGATTACCAGAAACAGGGCTTTCCCCGGCGGGTTTACACGCAATATGCGAAAAAAAATGCCGCCTTGCAGGCGCAGGCGCGGCGCTATCCCGCGCCCCTCGTGGCGACGGGCCATGCAGTGAATCTGAACGCGCATGAATGCTTCGGACCGCCCCTGGCGGACGCGGAGGGGCGCTATTTCCTGGCGGGCATCGCTTCAGAAGGCGCGCTGGCGATTCGCCTCCGCGTGGACCTGAGCGGCCTGCTTGACGGCGAAACCCTGTGGCTGATCGATCCGACCGGGCCGCGGGCCTTCGGGCCGTTCACCGCCGCAGACGCCGACGAAGAGGGTGTGTGGTTGCCGACGGTTCTCGGCGACGCAGCGGTGCTGCTCCTGCGCACGCCCGGCGACGCGCTCCCCATGCTCTACATCGAAGGACTGTCGCATTTCTTCACGCTGTTTGAGGACAACGGGGAAAAAGCCCTGCCATGTCCCATTCCCGCGAATTGCGAGGCCGATGCGGCCTTTCGCGAGGTGTCCACCGGCGTCGCCATGCTCATCATCGCCGAGGGAACATTCAACCAGGTGCAATGCTCCGGCGCGCTGTTGCACAGCCTCATGGGAACGGGACTGCAACCTTATCTCCTCACCGCCAACCACTGTTTCAGCAGCAATCCCCGGCCCAACCAGATTGACGTGGTCTGGGATTACCGGGCCGCGCAGTGCAACGGCAGCGGCGCGCCGGCGCTCTCCGAAACGCCGCGCAGCAGAGGCGTGTCATTCCTGGCAAAAGACGCCGTGCTCGACGCCGTGCTCGTGCGGCTCGACGACGCGCCCGTCGCTTCGCTGGGCCGCGCCTGGTTCGGCTGGGACACCCGCACGCCCGCCGTCGGCAATGCCGTCATGGGCATCCACCACCCGCGTGGAACACCGATGAAGATCGCATACGGCCGGATCACTGCGATAAATGTCCGGGCATGCCTCGACCTGCTCTGCATGCGGCCCGTGTACCAGCAGACCACCGCCCGGTGGAGCGAGGGCATCACCGAGGGTGGTTCTTCCGGATCGCCGCTGGTGTTTTTTGACGGGTCGTATCGTATCCTCGGCATGCTGAGCAACGGGAACATCCACGACTGCGACACCCCGGAGACCAACATTGACAACTTCGCGTCCTTTCGCGCTTTTTATCAGCAAATCGGCTGTTACCTGAAGGAAGGCCGCATATGTTCCCCCTCGAACACCGGCGCTGACAGCCTGTGCGTCGTGAGCAAGGCCTTCGGCGGGGCCGCGCGCGCTCTCGACGGCTTCCGCGTCCTCCGCGACAGGGCGCTCCTGACATTCGATGCGGGCCGCGACCTTGTGGCCTGGTATTACCGCCTGTCCCCCGCGATAGCGCAAACGCTGGACCGTTCAGAAAATGCGCGTACCGCCTTCGCCGCATACGCCGCACCCATCGCCGCCCTGGGCCTTTGCTTCGAGGAGTAACGCAGGCGAGGCGAATGGCGAATGGCGAATGGCGAATGGCGAATGCGGAATGGGGAATGGCGAATGGCGAATGCGGAATGGGGAATGGGGAATGGGGAGTGGCGAATGGCGAATGGCGAATGGCGAGTGGGGAATGCGGAATGGGGAATGCGGAATGGGGAATGCGGAATGGGGAATGCGGAATGGGGAATGTGGAATGGGGAATGCGGAATGCGGAATGGGGAATGCGGAGTGGGGAATGTAGCCCAAGCGTCCGGCCTGCAAACATAACGCAGCCGCTGACCTGCGCTTCGCCCGTCCGACCCGTCCGACCCGTCCGACTTGTCCTTTGTTGTGGCCGGTTTCCCGACCGCGCCACAAAAACGACCGAAGGTCTCCACCCCATAACCCGTCCGACCCGTCCGACTTGTCCGACTCCGCAATCCAGGCGTCCCGCCTCTGTGGCTGAAAGGCTAAAACCTGCACTCCGAACCAAACAGGCTGAAGCCTGTACTCCAGAACTTCTACTGCAATTCAAACTCGATGGTGACAATCTTTTTCCTGCCGACTTTGAACAACAGCGTGTCGCCCTTGGGCTGGATCGCTTCTCCGCGTTCTTCATCCAGATTGGTGAACCATGCGCAGCGGATGTTTTTGAACAGTTTCATGCGGGCATTGACAGATTTCGCGGTGGGGTTGAAGAGCCGGACCACATAACTGCGGGCGCGGTCTTCCGACCGCTTGAGCGCGGTCAGTTGGACGTTGGGCGCGTCAAGTTCCAGGAAACTCATGGCCTTGGGCAGCGCACCTTCGTGCGGCCCCGCCTGCGCCGCTTCCAGAGGAACGTTCATGTCCTCGGTTTCCTCGAAAACGCCGTTGCTCCAGTCCCCCTCGTGGGGATAGAGGGCATAGGAGCACTCATGCGACCCGATGCACTGGGCGAGGTCCATGTCGGGATAGACCTCCCACCGGCCGAAGATGGGACAGTTGCGGTAGGTGAAGGCGCGCATGAGGGTGATGGCGAGCGGGCGGTCCTGCTGGTCCATGGCTTCGTATTCGCGCAACCCGGAATTGTTGATCACCGCGAATCCCATGCGCTTGCCGGACATGTCCACGAAGCGGTGCATGGGATACTGCGGATTGGGCCGTCCGTAGTACGCGTTGCCGGGCTTGACATGGATGTCGCGCGGGATGACATCGAAGGCGGCTTCGGCGTCGGTGCGGTCGCAGTCGAGCCGCGTCGGAAACACGACACGCAGACGGTGGTTGCGGCACTGGTTGTCGAAGGTCGTGACAACATCGAGGCGCTTCGCGCCGGCGCGGAGCGTGAAGCGGCTGGTGACGATCATTTCCTGGCGTTCGCTGCGGCGGCGGGTGTGGTTCATCTCGGCCTCGCGGAATTCCACGGTGAGTTCATCCTGCAGGCCGATGGGGATTTGCATGTGGTAGTCCACGCGCATGCGCGCGAGGAGCGGTCCCGCTTCCTCCAGGGTGATCGCGCAGGGGAATCCGTGGGACGTGATGGTCTCGTTTTCATCGGGTTCCATGTGAATCCAGGTATGGCCGGTCTCGCCCGTGTCTTCCAGGTAGTGCAGTCCGCTGAAAACATGTCCCGTCGGCTTGTGGGTGATGTCCAGGGTTCCATCGCTGTTGAAACGGACCCGCAGATGCTCGTTCTCCAGCACATTGCTTTCCGGGGCGAGCGCGCCGGGGCAGTGCGCGAAACGGCTCTCGCGGACGAGATGGTAGGTTTTATAGCCGAACGCCGGAATCTCGTCGGTCTCGACATGGCACAGCACGCGCTTTGAGCGCAGTTCGATGGAAATGTCCTGGAGGTTTCGGACCAGCGTCCCCGCCTCGAATTGCTCTTTGAGTTGCAGCCTGCC
Organism: uncultured Nitrospirales bacterium; assembly: GCA_964559065.1. Classification (GTDB taxonomy): domain Bacteria; phylum Hydrogenedentota; class Hydrogenedentia; order Hydrogenedentales; family CAILVY01; genus CALEDJ01. Next base: position 5,117 of record CAZLII010000012.1, read on the forward strand.
CAGATATGCGCCATCGGGCGATTGCACGCTGAACGCCTCGTAGCCCATGCCGTCGGGCATGTCCACGTAGGAGGAGATGACGCCGCGCCTCGGGAAGGGGCAGCCGTTGAAGACGGTGAGCACGGCGTCGCGTGGGTCCAGATCGCCGTTGTTGATGTTGATCTGCACGGCCTGCATGCCGCGCCGCGCCAGGCCCTCGCCGATGATGCGGACCTGGTCGGCGCGGTGGAGCGAATCGCGCTCCATCTGATCAATGCCGGCCCCGGTGATGGTGTCGTGGGGATGGTTTTGCAGCAGGAGTTTCCAGGCGCGGTCGAGGGCGGACTTGAGATATTCGCCACCCACCATGGCCCCGATTGCGCTCCAGGGTTCGGCGTGTCGCTGGAGCCAGAGTTCCGCCGCGTGGTTGGCGCGCTTGAGCCGGGGCCTCGCGCTGATCACGTCGCCCATGAGATGGGTCCACTTCCCCGTAGAACCGGGGTCTCGGCTTTCGCCGGTGAGTACGGTGGGGTTCTTAACCTCCTTGCGCATGGCCTCCATGTAGATTTCGAGGTTGGACAACTTGATTTCGTGCTCGGGCAGAAGTTGCTGGCACAACCTGATGATTTCCGTCTCTTTCGGGTCCGGATTCGACGAATCGAAGCCCTGCATGCAGCAAATCTGGCTGGTGGAGAAATGCTCGGATTCATCCCGCACCAGTTTCAGCAACTGATCGCGGATGGGGCCGTCGTTCCACTGCTTCTTCTTGTCGTCGAGGACGTAGTAATGCCCGCGCGGATTCCAGGCGGTGGCGATCCGAAAAGGGGCCGCGCCGCGATTCCAGTCATAGAATGCGAAGACATCATCGCTGCCATAACGCAGCACGCGATAGACGTAGATGTAGTAACTGAAGCGGCTCATGCAGCCGAAGCGCATGCCGAGCAGGCGGGAGCCGTCGGGGCCTTCCAGGATGAATTCGCTCTTGGGGGTGTTGATGCCACGGTAGAAGATGATGGTGTCAATGCCGAAGCCGTTGTAGATTTGCGGCATCTGGGAGGTCTGCCCGTAACTGAAGGGCGTGTAGCCGACCTTGCAGACCTTGCCCAGCGCCCTGGCGACGCGGTGACCAATGAGCAGGTTGCGCACGAGTGATTCGCCGTTGACGATGTATTCCTCCGGCAGGGAATACCAGGGTCCGATGATCAGGCGCCCCGACTTGACGTGCTTCTCAATCGCTTCGCGCTTCTCCGGCCGCAATTCCAGGTAATCCTCCAGCGCGCCGGTCTGCGAGTCGAATGTGAAGGAATGGAATTCCGGATCGCTGTCCAGCAATTCCAGCAATTCATCCATGAAATCGAGCAATAACAGGCGCGTTTCCTCAAATGGGTAGCCCCATTCCCGGTCCCAATGGGAATTGGATACGACGTGAATGGTCTTGCGTTCTTCGCTCATGAATGTTTCTCCCTGGCGCTTCCGTTTGGCCTGGCCTGTAATATCATCTTCCCGTACAGACTTTGTGACGGCATGACTGAAGAAATATCGTAAGATGCTTGCCCGCCTGACATCAAGCCCGCGAAGGCATGGAAAAAGGCCCCGTGGGCAAGCGCCCACGGGGCCGGAATACTATCTCTCAATGGCGCCGATTAGTGCAGGCGCGCCCTGCGCCAGGCGCGTCCGCCCACAACCAGCACGGCCAGCGCGAACATCATGATCGCGATATCGGCCGTCCTGCCGCCGCCTTCGTTCATCGGCGAGCAGCCGAAGAGCGAGAAGCGCTTGGTGCATACGGAACCGGTGCCGCGCAGTGTCACGACCACATCACTTTCACCGCCACTGAGCGTCAATGTGGCCACGAAGTCGTCCAGCGCATCCGGTGTGAATCCGATGATCAGCGTCGTTGACTGACCGGCCGCCAAACTGTAGTTGGTCGTGCCAACCAGGCTGAACACATCGCTCGGATCCACCAGCACCGCAGCACCGACAACCACGCCGCCGCCGGTGTTCTTCAGCGTAATGGTGCGCGTTACGGTGTCACCCACCTTGACAATGCCCAGGATCAGGTCGTAGGCCGGGTTCGGCGTTACGGTCAGTTCGGGTTCCGGTTCGCCTTCGCCTTCGCCCTCGCCTTCGCCTTCACCCTCGCCCTCGCCCTCGCCTTCACCCTCGCCTTCACCCTCGCCTTCACCTTCGCCTTCACCTTCGCCTTCACCTTCGCCTTCGCCTTCGCCTTCACCCTCGCCTTCGCCGCAATCCGCCACCGTCACCATGCGGGTGATACTGGCAGGATTGCCGGCGGCGTCAACCGTGGAATAGGTCACGAGATAATCGCCGTCCTGCGTATTGTCAATAACCGTGCTCGCATCGCTGACGATCATCAGGTCGGTGTCGCAGTTGTCGGTGGCCGTTACGCCGGGTTCGACATAGGGCTCGTTGCAACTCAGGATAAACGGATCATCTCCGACAAGCGTCAGCACCGGGGCCGTGGTGTCAACCACCGTCACCGTGCGGGTCACTTGAACCGCCGGATTTCCGGCCGCGTCGGAGACATTATAGGTGATAACGTACACGCCGGTGGCTGCGGTGTCCACTGCGCCCGCCGTGACGATGCTCGCCGTCAGGTCGCCGTCGCAGCCGTCCGAGGCCGTCGCGCCAGCGTCCACATACGCATCGCCGCATTCCACCGTCACCGCGGCATCGCCAAGAAGCGTGATGACCGGGGCCGTGGTGTCAACCACCGTCACCGTGCGCGTCACTTGATCCGCCGCGTTGCCTTCCCCGTCGGACACGTCGTAGGTGATTACGTACACGCCGGGTGTCGCGGTGTCCACTGCGCCCGCCGTGACGATGCTGGCCGTCAGGTCGCCGTCGCAGGCGTCCGCGGCCGTCGCGCCGGCGTCCGCATATGCGGCGCCGCATTCAACGGTCACCGCGGCATCGCCGAGGAGCGTGATGACCGGGGCCGTGGTGTCAACCACCGTCACCGTCCGCGTCACTTCAACCGCCGGATTCCCGGCTGCGTCGGACACATTATAGGTGATGATGTACACGCCCGGTACGGCTGTATTCACCGGATTCACAACGACGATGCTCGCCGTAATGTCGCCGTCAACGTTATCCGAGGCGGTCGCGCCTGCGTCCACGTACGCGTCGCCGCATTCCACCGTCACCGCCGCATCGCCCAGCAGCGTGATGACCGGCGGGACGTTGTCCACCACCGTCACGGTGCGGATGACTTGCGTGGCGGGATTGCCCGCAGCGTCAGACACATTGTAGGTCACGATGTACACGCCGGGCACGGCGGTATTCACGGGGTTGACCACGACAATACTTGCAGTCAAGTCGCCGTCGCACACGTCCGTTGCGGTCGCGCCGGCGTCCGCATACGCGTCGCCGACATTGATGGTGACAGATGCGGCGCCAAGCAGTGTAATCACGGGCGCCGCGGTATCCGCCACCGTGACCGTTCGGCTGACCTGCACCGCCGGGTTGCCCGCCGCGTCGGATACATTGTAAGTGACCACATAAACGCCGGTGCTGCCGGTATTGACGGGATTGACCGTCACAATCGCGCCGGTCAGATCGCCGTCGCAGGCGTCAAGCGCTGTCGCGCCCGCATCCACATAGGCCGCGCCGCATTCCACGGTGACGCTGGCGCTGCCCAGCAGCGTGATCACCGGCAGCATCGTGTCTTCCACGGTAACTGTGCGCGCGACCGTTGCGGCGGCGTTGCCTTCCGGATCGCTGACATCATAGGTGACGTTATAGACGCCCGGTACGGCGGCATTCACGGGATTGACAACAACGAGCGCGCCCGTCAGGTCGCCCGCGCACACATCATTTGCCGTCGCCCCCGCATCCACATAGGCCGCTCCGCATTCCACGGTGACCGCCGGATCGCCCAGCAGGGTAATCACGGGGGGTATCGTATCCTCCACAGTGACCGTGCGGGTTACTTCGTCCGCCGGGTTGCCGGCCGCGTCGCTCACATTGTATGTAATGACATACACGGCGGGCACGCCCGTATCCACCGGATTCACGGTTACAATATTGGCGGTGATGTCACCGTCAACATCGTCCAGCGCCGTCGCGCCGGCGTCCACATACGCGTCGCCGCATTCCACGGTGACCGAGGCATCGCCCAGCAGCGTGATCACCGGCGGAACCAGGTCCGCGCCGCAAATGACGGTCTCCACCACGCCTGTGCGCAGTTCAGGTCCCAAGAGTCGGAAAATGCCTTCGCCGGAGAGAATCACATCACCCTCTTCAGCGGGCGGGACATTAACCACATAGGTCAAGGTATAGGGGAATGTCGGGATGGTGATCCACGCAAACTCCAGCAATCCCGTGGCCCCGGGCGCCGGCGTAATGAAGGGCATCGGAGCGCCGGAAGCGCTCACGAAAGACCACCCCGCCGGAAGCGTCTCTTCCAACGCCAGCGCCGTGATGCTCTCGGTGCATGCGCTTTCAAAAATCACTTCAATCGTCAACGGCGCGCCCGCCGTGTAGCACGTCGCAGGAATATTGCGGCTTATGCTCAGGCAGGGAATTTCGTCCAGGCAGTCAAGAACGGTATTGGAAAACAGCGCCGGACCGCCGGTACGAAATTCAGAAACGCCGCTCAGACACTGTAAGCCGGTGGCGCTAAGTGGCACCGCAATACGATATTGTATTGTGAACGGGAACGTGGGAATCGTAATCCATGCAAATTCCAGCGTCCCGGTCGCATCGGCAGCGGGTGCAATGAATGGCGCGGGACTGGCCACCAGGCTGCCGCCGACAAAACTCCAGTCCGGGGGCAGTTCATCACTGAAGGCAAAAGCCGTGATGTCCTCCGTGCCCGTCCGGGTGAAATCAATCGTAATCTCGATTTCCGAACCCGGCTGGTAGAACGCGCCGCCCGGACCAACCGTCCCCGCGAGCGCACGCGCTGCGGTCATCGTGGTCGGTTCGAGTTCAATCACCGTCGCCACCACATTGGAAAACAGCGCCGGGCCTCCCGTGCGAAACTCCGACTGGCCTGTCACCGTGGCCGGCAATGTAGGCGACACCGGCACATCCACCGTGTAACTCATCGTGAACGGAAAGGCCGGAATGGTGATCCAGGCGAATTGCAGCGTGCCTGAAGCGCCATCTGACGGCGCAATAAACGGCATAGGCGTCGCGGAGAGACTGGCCGATTGATACGTCCACCCGGCGGGCAACTCGTCTTCCCACGACAAGGCGGTCACGGCTTCCATGTCGCCGCCCAGGGTGAAGGTCATCGTGAAGGTCAGTTCCGTTGTTCCCGGAATAAACCAGCCACCGCCGTCCAGCCCGGCCACATCGCGAACCACTTCCATGGTTGTGACCCCGGACGCGACCCACGCGGGTCCACATACGATGACTGCCATCGTTAACAGCACAGCACACGTTCTCATGTAACTCTTCCTTCTTGTTTTGCGCAAGGCATTCCCCTGTGGCCCTTAACGCATCGGATACCTGATTATAGTGCCAGCCATCCGTTTCGTCAAGAGAAAAAACATAGCGTTTCTCCCGGAATTCCTCGCATGCGTCATTACGTTGCCGCCCTCCCGGGCGAGAACCTCTTCAGCCGCCTGCCTCAAAAAACCCACAACAGCCCGTACTTCCGCTGCAATACCTCCCTATTCCGTTGAAGACCACCTCCACTATCGCACACCCTGCCGCCCCGCGTCAACCCCGCGGGACACGCCGACAGACCATCCAAATCATCCGCCTTCACCCACGATAACAGAAGGCTATTCTACACTATTTCCGATAAATCTCCAAGTCTATTTTTCATCTCAGGCGTTTGCGAAATGGGCGCTCCTGACATCAGCGCCACCAAAGACCACATATATTTCCCACCATAATGGTTACTGGAACCAATAAAATGGCCCATTTCTCAACTGTTTCACCTCAGGCCGGATTATCGCCTGATGCATTTTCCTCCAACGCTTCGGCCTTTTCAACATTTTCTTCTTCCGACTGCGCCTCCGCCGTGGCCTTCTGCGATTCAGCAGGGATTTCCGCCGGTTCCGCCACCGTTCCAGGTACAGCGGCATCAGGAGCGCCCGGGGCCACGGCTGATGCGTCTTCAGTCAAGGCCGCCGCATCCTCTTCCGGCGCCTCTACTGCGTCATCTTGCTCCAAATTCTCCTCCGAGACCACCTCCTCCGCCGGCTCGCTCTCTGTTGCCGGGAAAAGTTCGGGATGCGATTCCCGCAGGCGCTCCAGCGCCCCTTCCGCGTTGCGGGCCACATGCGAACCGGGAAACAACTCGACCTGTGACTGATACGCCTCCACCGCCGCTTGAAAATCTTCCAGACGTTCCTGCACCCGCCCGATGTTGAACGGCTGTATCCGCGCAGAGAACGAAGCCGGCCATTTCTGCGCCACTTCCTGATAACGCGCAAGGGCTTCATTATAATCCCCGCCGTTCTCCGCCAGAAAACCCAGCCCTTCCATTGCGCGCGGCGCGAATTCCGACCCCCCGAATTCCTCGCATACCCGTAAAAACGCCTGCGAAGCCTTCTCATAGGCCCCCGCCCGGACTGCCGTCTCTCCCAAAATATACAGCACCTCCGCCGACCACTGATCGCGGCCTATCGGGATTCGTTCCAGCGCCGCCAGGCGCGCGGCCGCATCCTCCTCCTGCATGGCCCGCGCATAGGCGGTCAGGCGCAGTTGCTCCCCTGCCGACTGATTGGCCCGGTACAATACGCCGGCTGCAATACATACCACGACAAACACCGCCGACGCCGCATACAGCAACGCATTCTCGCGCAGATGCTGCAACCATCGCGCAAGTTCGTCCTGTTGCGTGAGCATCGAGCCCACATCCCGAATATCCAGATTCTTCTTTTTTGTCCTGCCGCTTTTCAATGCCATACTGCGTTCCGATGCTCTCTGCATTCTGCACATGGACCTGCGAGGTCGCCAGAACCTCACAGGGCTGCCAACATCCATACCCACCCCACATCACACCCCTGACACTCAGAACCTCCCAAGGCCTTGTCAGGTGATGCCTTTACAGAAGCGGGCTCCATTCCACTATCTTCCACGCGCCCCCCACCCGCTCGAAATACACATAGACCTGCCCCTGCAAATTGAGGGGCGCCGCCCGGCGCGGGTCCCGGGGCCGGGCGATGGTCCCAAAGGTCTCCAAGGCGCGCGCCCGATCGCCATGCACCGCAATCAGCGGGCGCATCCGGGTGATTTTCACATCGCTGTATTCCTTGAAAATCTCCGAAAGGTATTCCTGAACCGCCGCGTAATCCCGACCTTCCTGATCCCGGTATCCGGGCGACACATGCGCCAGCACCTTGTAAATCCGGCGCGATTCCATGCCCAGCCACACATCATTCAGAATAAAGGCTATCTTTTCCTCGTCGCTGAGGCTCTCCCGGGGCATCAACGGCACATCCAATCGCACCCGATCGCCGCACCCGCCGAAGAAAACGGGTATAAAAAGCAGCATTAGGACTCCGCACCGACGCATCAAAGCGTTCTGCCCTCCGGGTCAGGGGTTAGCAGCAACACCACTGTCTGCCTGCGGCCTTCCGTGCGCACGCTCATATCCAGGCGCTTGTCCTGTTTGCGAAACACCAAATGCACGCCTTCAGCCTGGAGCACGCTCTCCAGGCGCCAGTCCGCCGCCGGACATTCCCGAATATAAAACTGCGCCACCTCATTCACCGAATGCTTCGTCGTATACACCATCCGCCCGATCTGGAGCGTGGCCGATTCAAACACAAAACTGCGCGCATGGTCCTCATGCAAATCCGCGGGCAGCGGAATGTCGCTGAACCGTTGCTCGCTCGAAAGGGGAAGCCCCGGCAGCGGCATCGTGGGCGCCGCCACGCCCGCCTCCGAGGAAAGCGTATCGGGATATGCGGCATCGCCCATGCCCGCGCCCGGGTCGCCACCCGTCTGGCATGCCGATAATGCCGCCGTCAATAGCACCGTTATGACGATTGCTCGCATCATCACGCCACCTTTCGACACGCGCGTTTGCCCCGCGCCTTGTATGTTTTCTTGAGCAGGCGTCACCCGCCCCATATTCCAAGTGCCGCCGCCCCGCGTAAACCAGCCCGAATCATAGCATAGCCAAACGGCGCAAGACCAGTTGACGCGGCGCGTGCGACGCGGACCAACACAGGCCCATGCGCGCGGGCGCACGGCTATTCAACGATGAACCCGTCTCGCTCCAGCGCCTTGGCGAGTTCCGAACGTGAAATGCCCGTATACGCCGTGACTTTGCCGGAATTGATCGGCGTCAGGTTCTTGCTGAAGCGGCGGCGATGCTGCAAATCCGCAAGCACAAGCGGATCATCCGTCTCAATGACATGCAACGTGCGCAGACGCACGCGTTTCATCGCGCCGCGCCAGTCTTCGAGCGTCGTCGTCACATTCGCCGGCAGGCTGTCGCCGCGATTGTGCGCCAGCAGAAACTGCACAAAGGCCCCCGCGTCGTGCCCTTCCTGAACCGCCTGCGTAAAAGACTCCCTCGTGACGGTATATACCGTGGCCTGGCCGGTGCTGGCCCGGACCGCGAACTGGTCCAGCGGCACCGTCAACAGCGGGTCCATGTCTTGCGTTGGCACAACAATGTCGAAATTGGGCTGCACCACAAACTCCCCCTTGCGCGGCGACCATAATTCCTGGAGCCGGCGGGGCTTCGTGTTGCGCAGCATCGCCTCGCCCAACTCCGTAAGTTGAAACACGCTCTCCCCGTCCACCTCCGCCCGGTCCACAATCCCAAGCCAGAAAAACGACTCCTCCAACGACCGCGCCAACCGGCTCTCTGTCTGCCCGCTCAAGGCCGGGCTGACATATTCCCAGTGCGCGCCCACCGGACGGAGCACGGGCTGATCCTGCTCGGCGTTCGCCTCAAGAACATAGCGTACGAAATCCACCGTCGAATACCAACCCCCCGGCCGAATCTCGTCCAGCGCGCCCGTCAGAAGATTTCGCGACACCGGCTCGTCCCCCTGCCCCAACAGCCACTCGCACAGTATCCGGTGCCGGCTGACGCGGTCCATCCCTATGAGCGCCTCCAGTGAACCCGCCCGCAGCGTATTGTCCACCCGCGCCAACCACCCCGCGCCTTCGGCCACCCACAGACAGGTCGCCAACGACGGGTCGCCCTCTTCCGGGCAAATCTCAGCAAGCCGCCGCCGGTCCTCCCGGAACAATTCGCCGTCGCCGCGCAACCGCGCCGGGTGCGCCGCAATCGCCGCCACCAGGCGGCAGACGGTTTCGGAAAAATCCAGACCCCGCGACGCCACATGCAGCGACTTCCCCCGGTGCGGACGCAATTTCACCGCGGACGCATGGCGTTTCGAATGCGCATCCCGCCATTGCCGAATTTCGGACAGCAGCCCGACCATCCGCACCAGCCGGTCTTCGGGATCAAACCGGAACAACTCGAAGCATACTATCCCCTGAAACAACTCCCACAACGCCTGCTCCACTTCGAATTCGGAGCCGCCATGCGCGACGCGGAGTTGCGATACCGGCATCACGCCGGTCTTCGACTGCCAGAGCATGTCGAAAAGATTCCGCGCCGTCTCCGAGAAACCCTGCGTCGCCACAAAGGTCACCACGGAATCGGGATGCGCATAACACCGCTTCAGCAACTCTTCCCCCGCGAATTTCTTGCTCAACGGCTGCGTCGCGTCCACCAGTTCCTCAAGTCGCCGGAATTCCGGCGGACTAAGCCCCTTGACCCGCCGCAGCAATGACGGCACATCGCCGTGATTTTCCAACCCTTCAGCGATACGCTTGATGGCGCTGTAGCCTTCCGGCACGAGTTTGACCTTGGTCAGGTCCGTGAACATCAGGCGGTGGTTGACATCAATGAGATACTCCGTCTCCTCCTGCGGAATATCCAGTTTCTTCGACAAAAACCGGACGGTCAACCCCGACCGGCTGTTGTTCGACAGTTCTTTCGCGATGCGATACGCCGCCCGGCTCATCCCCTCGAGCGATGCCAAGAGGCTCGCGCCATGTCGCATACGTCGCCATCTCCCCAACCCGACGCGGGCGCCGCCGCCCGCGTCATTTGCCGCCGCGCAGATAAAAACACCCGATTATCAGCCCACGCATTGAATGCGCGTTGCCAAAAACAAGCCTTCATTATAGACAATGCTTATCACATGAACAAGCATTTTGCGCCAAATGTGATTCTGATAGGTCAGCCGTTTTTCGCGGAAGTTGTACCATATGGTTCACGCGGGGGATTTATCAGTTATGCGAAGTGCGCCGTCTGTTCGGCGCTTTCGCTGGGTTCTCCAAGCCGCTTACCTCAATCCAGCCAAAGCGCCGACCAGATGGCGCACTCCATATCAGCGCCAATCCTTATCGGGATCATGTTCATCGTGCAATAACCGTTCGTCCCCCCGGCGCGCGCGCCGGATACGCCAGGCCACCATCTTGAAAAGAGGGGATGGCGCTGGTCATTATATGCCGGATTGGGGGGACGGCGGCGCAAGACCCAATAATTGCGGCAACGAGCATAAGGAGAACACCGATGGCTTCCCAGACGCGCAAGGAACCGAATCTTTCCATGAATCCGCGCATCGAGCGCGACCGCGCCATGATCCGCGAGGCGCGCCAAAAAGGGAGATGGGCGACGACAGGCGTGTTTGTGCGGCTGTCAGGGCCTGGCTGGCTGCAAAGCGCGATCACGCTGGGCGGCGGTTCGCTCTCCTCCAGCATGTATCTGGGCGTCCTGGGCGGCTTCTGCTTCCTGTGGCTCCAACCCCTGGCGATGATGGCCGGCATCGTCATGCTCAGCGCGATCGCCTATGTCACGCTCTCGACGGGCGAGCGCCCGCTGCGCGCGATCAACCGCCACATCAACCCGGTTCTCGGCTGGGGCTGGCTGCTCGCCTCCATGACGGCCAACCTCGTGTGGTCCCTGCCGCAGTTCGCCCTGGCGACCGCCTCGTTTCAACAAAACCTTCTTCCCGGCGTCTTCGGCGATGCGGGCCTGCTCCCCGACCCCTACAACAAAATCGCCGTGGCCCTGATCATCCTGTGCATCACCACCTGCGCCGGCACGATCTACAGTATCGGCGGGCGCGGCGTGAAAATCTTCGAGATTGTCGTCAAATGCCTGGTCGGCATGACCGTCATATGCTTCATCAGCGTTGTCGTCAAACTCACCACCACCGGCGTGCTCGACTGGCGCGCCATCGGCGCGGGGTTCCTGCCGACACTCCGCCTGCTCTCCGAACCCGTGGACGCCTTCAAGGCGTACATCGCTCAGGCGCCGGAGCAGTTCCGCGCCTTCTGGTCCACCTATATCGTCGCGCAACAGCGCGACGTGATGATCAGCGCAGCCGCCACCGCCGTCGGCATCAACATGACCTTCCTCTTCCCCTACTCCATGCTGCGCAAGGGGTGGGACCGCGATTTCCGCGAACTGGCCATCTTCGACCTTTCCACCGGCCTCTTCTTCCCGTTTCTTATGGCGACCAGTTGCGTCGTGATCGCCTCGGCAAGCCAGTTTAATGCGGCGCCCGCAAAAGGGTTCCTCCCGCTGCAGCCCGGCGAAACCATGAACGAAGCGGGACAAGTGATGGACGCCACCGGCGCAGTCGTCACGCCCGCTGCCAATCTCGTCGGCCCCTACCAGGACCTCCTCTTCAGGCGCCTCCAAGCCGAAATCGGCCCTGAAGCCGCAACGGCCCTGTCGCCCGAAGCGCGCGCCGCGCGCCTGCGCGCCCTGCCCGAAGCGGATCGCCGCATCGCCGCGATGCTCGTCACCCGCGATGCCTTCAACCTCGCCGAGGCGCTCGCGCCGCTCACCGGAAGCCGCTTCGCCCAATACATCTTCGGCCTCGGCGTACTCGGCATGGGCATGGGCGCCGCGACGATGCTGATGCTGATCAACGGCCTGTGCTTCTGCGAGTTGCTCAACCGCCCCGCCAAAGGCTGGCCCCAGCGCGTCGGCATGGCCATGGTCTCCGTCGGCATCCTCGGCCCCTTCTTCTGGACCCAGGCCAGAATGTGGATCGCCATCCCCACTTCCGTATTCGCCATGACCCTGCTCCCCTTCGCCTATTTCTCCTTCTTCGCCCTGATGAACCAGAAGAAACTCATGGGCGACAACATGCCCAAGGGCGTAAACCGCTGGATATGGAACATCCTCATGGGCATTGCCGCCGGCCTGGCCGCGGCCGCCAGCCTTTGGAGCATCTTCTCCAAACTCGGCGCAACCCGCGGCGCTGCCGTCCTCGCCGTCCTCGCCGTCCTGCTCATCATCGGACACATCGTCCGCAAGCGCAACGAAGCGCGCGAAGCGGCATAATCTCCAATTACAGAATAATCTCGGGATTCGGGACCAGCGGGTCCTCCAGCCATGGATAAACAGGCATAAACAGAGACATCTCCCATTTAATTCGCTTTCTTCCGACGCGGACGTGTAAATGGAGGCAGTCGGCAGGGTGGGTGCAATGGCGCGAAACGAAATGGAACACATTGCGTGGAGCCTATCCTGAGAATCCTGCAAATCCTGTCCGGAAAGACAAAGGCGGCAGAGAAAACCGTTTGAACCACGGAGGTCACGGAGCACACGGAAGGAAAAACAATTCAGTGCATTCCGTGTGATCCGTGGTTGCCACAACAATGACCGAAGGTCTCCAAAAGACACACCGTCAAAACCGCTGGGAGACCTGCGGTCGTATCCGTGGCGCGGTTCCGCCTTCGGCCAAGGCTACGGCGGACACGCAGGAGACCGGCCACAACAGATTAAACGGTTTGTTTCCTGCGCCTGCACCGCATCGGTGATGCTCCAAAGGATAATGATGGCGGGTTCCATTTCGCTGCGTTTCATTGCATCCACCCTGCGCACTCTGTTCCTTTCCGGACAGGATTTTCAAGATTATCAGGATTGGTTCCATGCAGTTTGCTCTATTGTGCAGCGTTGCGTGCGCTGCCAAATGCAATTTGGGAGCGAGTGAAAGTGGGGACAGTCGGACATGAGGCTTTGCCTCTCCCGTTAACGATGAAAAAACGAGAAATTTTCAAGGCAGTATTGTCATTTCGAGCGTAGTATTGTCATTTCGAGCGCAGCGAGAAATCTTTACCACAGCCCAAGATTTCTCGGTCGCTTATGCTCCCTCGAAATGACAGGAGCTGCCGGACATGAGGCTTCGCCTCTCCCGTTAAC
>CAZLII010000013.1:0-16326 GCA_964559065.1 uncultured Nitrospirales bacterium
TCATGTTGATGTGTCCGCAAGGACATATATTCTCAAGGGGATGCCGGCGGAGAAAGTGCGCGCGTTCTTCACGAAATACCAGGACCGTATTCTCTACGGCACGGACCTCGGCCGGTACAGCGATGGCCGGACCATTGAAGAAAAAGAACAGATCGCGTATGCAGAGACTGTCGAGAAGACATATCGTGCGGATTACGCCTACTACGCCGGAACGGGACCGAATGGCCTCGCGTTGTCCCGCGAGATACTTGAAAAGTTCTATTTTGGCAACGCTGAACGTCTTATCCCAGGTCTGCGACGGTCCCCATGATCTTCATTTGCCCGGTCCGGGCGGCGGCGCACTGCACACCGTCGTGCGCACGCACAGAAGCGCGTTCTATCAACGTGGGTTCAACCCATGCCATCAGGAATCCCTCCGGCGCTTCGTTCCGGATCACGCGCAACAGCATATTCGCCATTTTTTCCCCCTGTTGATCCAGGAACATGTCTACCGTTGTCAGGGATGGCCCAAGCAACGCACCGTAGTCAAAGCCCTCGAATCCCACCACGCTCAAGTCGCGCGGAATATCCAACAACAATTCGTGCGCCGCGCGATATGCGCCCATGGCGACCATGTCATTGAAACACAAGAGGGCGGTCGGACGCGTCACCGGGTCACGCAACGCCTGCAACGCGGCCCGATACCCCGCCGATGCCGTCTCTCCTCCCTCCATAATAACCGCATGAGACACGGGTATGTCGTGATCGATCAAGCCCTCGATGAAGCCCAGTTTCCGATCCTTGGCTTCTTGGGAGAAGGCGGGACCGGAGATATATCCCAGGAGGCGATGCCCCCGGGCGATGACATAATCGGTGGCGAGACGCATGCCGGCCCGGTTATCAACGCCCACCGAATGCGTGGGAATCCTTTCAAGTCTTCCGTGGGTGACCAGGGGAACACCCTGGGCGGTGATCTTTCGCGCGTGGATTCCGTCAAGACCCTCCGCGCCCCTGAGAATAATGTATCCCGCCGGATGGCATGCCTGAAGCGACGACAGCATTTCCGGATCGTCTTGGTGTTCATGGTGAACATTATGGATAAGAATGTGGTACCCTGCTCCTTCCAGGGCCGAACTGATCCCCCGAAATGCCTTCATGGTAAATGGACTGCCAAGGTCTGAGGCCAGCACCACCACGATCCGGGACAGTTCGTCCACCAGTGCCGGGGTAATTATTCCCGCCGCGTAACGACTCTCCCGAATGCATTGCAGAACCTTTCTGCGCGTGCTCTCCCGAATTCCGGGCTTGCCGTTGAGCACAGCGGATACCGTGGTCCGGGAAAACCCACACAAACGCGCAATCTCGCTGGTCGTTACGTTCGACTTTCTTCCATATCGTTTGGGCACGGCCAAGGATACTCCCTTTTGGAAACGAATTGTAACATAGTGTCTTCAAAAATTCAACATCTGTCTATTCTTTGTTCGTTTTTGAAGAAGAAACAGGGAAGTTTGTAGATATTTCTAATATAATACAGAGTTACATTTGAATACAAAGAAGAGAAGATTGCAACAGAAAATCCTTTTTACATAAACAGATACCTATCTGTATAGACTGATTTGCAGGCATGAAATGCGTCGGTCCACCATCCAAAGTTACATAAATTTTCACAAAACCAGTCAATAGATTACCAACGACAGATATTCCATCTCACAAAGTCAACAATTGAACGATTTTTGAGAAAAATTTTTTCCTACATCCTATTGACTTTTGTTCACCAATCGGTTATGCTGGTCTCAAGGTTCGCCGGGAGGAAGGCAGTTCTCAAGGGCGCTTGGCCTTCCGGCATGGCATTTGAACGGAATAGGCAACCCAAGAAAGGAGAGGAACAATGGAATCGCGACGTGGATTTACCCTGATCGAACTGTTGGTGGTGATCGCCATCATCGGCATCCTCGCGGCAATCCTGTTGCCCGCGCTGGCGCGCGCGCGCGAGGCCGCGCGACGCTCCAGTTGTCAGAACAACCTCAAGCAGTGGGGGTTGGTGTACAAAATGTACGCCAACGAGTCCCCCGGAGGGAAATTTCCTCCGATACAAATTGGCACGTGGTACGCTGCGACAGGGAGTTACCACTGGGTCGGCGCGGGAGACCTCAGCATTGGTCCTTGTGTGCGCAGCGTCTACCCGGAGTACCTGACCGATCACAACATTGTCTTTTGCCCGTCGGACGCGGGTGGCGCGAAAGACAGGATAGCAGACCCCGAAGGCTACTGGTCCGGTGCACCGATGGACAATTGTTTCGGCTACATGTCGCGCCACGGCACTTCATGCATGCGCGCCATTGACGCCAGTTACGGCTATACGGGATGGCTGTTCGACCGGGCCAACAGCAGTGACCCGGTAACGCCATCGGACATCAATCTTGGCGTAGTCGTCATCCCGGCTGGCGCCTCGATGCAAATTGTGGCTTGGATGATGAGCGTTTATGTGGTCGGCCCGTTCATGGCCGAGATGGCGGCATTGGAAGCGGCCAATGCGGAAGGGTTTGTTCCATCCGCGGACAAGGACATGAACCTGTCGCTCGTGCCGGGTTTCGAAAACGCCGGCAACAACGGGTCCAGCACGATATACCGGCTCAAGGAAGGCATTGAACGGTTCCTGATCACGGACATCAACAACCCGGCGGCGAGCGCCAAAGCCCAGAGCGAGATATTCATCATGTGGGATGCCGTGAGCACCGTTCCCAGCGCCTACAACCATGTTCCCGGCGGCTCAAACGTGTTGGCAATGGATGGACACGTCTCCTTCCAGCGCTACGACATCAACGGTCCCGCGCCCTGCAACGGTCCGCTGGCCAAAGTCCTCGGCCTCTTCGAAGATGATGATATGTGACGTGTCTTGGAGTGACGCGACGGTATGTGCCCTCGGGCGATGGTTGCGCACTCACGAACACGGTCGCCGCAGCGCATGACCATAGCCAGGCACATTGTTATGGCCGGCGGCGTCTTCATGCCGCCGGCCATAACAGGGTTTCAATGAAGCCAAGCAGAGGATTGCCTGAAACCGCAGAGCCGGGAACAGCGTCACACAATGGAGCCATGTGAAAGTCAGCGAACAGACACCCCAAGAGCGCTGTTTCGATTGCGCCTTGGGGTCTGTGTTATTTTTCACGCGCAACAAATAATCGGAGGAAGAACGCGATGAAACGCATACTCTTGCTGTTGACCATATTGACGATATTGGCGATGGCGCCCGTTCATGCCGAGCGTGTGGGGCGTCCGGAGGGCCTGCTCGGCAATCTCCCGCTTTTCAAACAGTACGAGGCGGCGCGGATATCGAGTTACGATCCGACGGGCGGCAATGCCGACGGGCGGCACGACTGGCCTGTTGTTCCCGGGGAAACCCGCACCATCGCCGAGATCAAGGGCGCGGGAATCATCACCCACCTCTGGATGACCGTCGCATCGAGAGACCCGCAATACCTCAAGAATATTGTGCTGCGGATGTACTGGGACGGCGAGGAGCATCCTTCCGTCGAAGTCCCCTACGGAGACTTTTTCGGTATTGGGAACAATGAATACTACCAGTACAGTTCCCTGCCCATTCAGATCGGGGTTGACCGGGGGATGAACTGCTACTGGCACATGCCGTTCAGCGACGGGGCGAAGATAACCGTCGCGAATGACGGCCCCAGCAACATCATCGCTCTCTATTACTACGTGGATTATCAAATTCACAAGACGATTCCCGAAGACATAGGCCGCTTTCATGCCCAGTACCGCCAGGCCTATCCCGCCTCTCTCTCGGAGAACTACGTGTTGCTTGAGGCCAAGGGCCGGGGTCATTACGTGGGGTGTAACATGTCCCTCCATCTTCGCGCGGGCGCGTGGTGGGGCGAAGGCGACGACATGATTTACATAGACGGCGCGGAAACGCCCACCCTGCACGGCACGGGCGCGGAGGACTATTTCTGCGGGGCATGGGCCTACGGCGAGTCCACGCCGATACCCTTCAGCAGCCCCTATTTTGGCGCGCCGCTGATTAAGGGCGGGCACCGCCGGGGCGCATTGTGGAACGTGTACCGGTACCACCTCGAGGACCCGATCCCCTTTACGGAGTCTATCCGCGCCACCATCGAAAGCGGCCACAACAATGATCGCAAAGACGACTATTCATCGGTGGCGTACTGGTATCAGACCGAGCCGCATGTCCCCTTCCCGCCGCTGCCGGGGCCGGAGGACCGCATGTTTCCAGAAGCGACGACATACACGGAAGAAAACTACTGGGGAATCGTTGAATCTGAACGCTGGGCCGACCTCTTTCAGAACGATAAGGTGATCGCTGCGTCAACGCTTGAATACGGCAATTTCTGGAGTTTCGGCGAGCATCTGTTGTTCAAGGCTGAAGAACCGGAGACCTTCCAGGCAGAACTGCCGCTCTTTCCCACGGACGCGGGTACCTATCCCTTTGAAATTTTCTACACCGCCGGTCCCGATTATGGCCGTTGCGAACTCTGGCTGAACGGCGAGAAATTGTGCTCCTGGGACGGCTACAACAGCGAGGGTGTCGTCCGCAAGCAGATGAATTCGCCCAAGCCCCTTGTCATCAAGCCCGACAAGAACATCCTCGAAGTGCGCATTACAGGGAAACACAGTCGTTCCGGCGGTTATTTGGCGGGCATGGATTGCATCCGGGTCAAGGCGTGGTAGTCTGTTCGCCTGCTGCAACCTTGAACGGGAAATCGCATCCGGACGGGGCGGTTCAGGAGTTAATAGTAACATGGCTATGATAGGTTAGTCGAATGCTGAAATAATGACGAAATGTGCAAGCCCTTGCCTTGACTCGTCATTCCCGCACAGGCAGGAATCCAGAAAACGTGATTGCAGACACCAATAGAAAAGCGCTATTGCGTTTGCAAGCAAAGTGCCAACCAACCATATGGGAAACTCGCAATGCACAAGAAACTCTTTGCGGCGTGGATGGCGTTCATTGCCCTGGCGTTGACCTCCTATGCAGAAACCATCCAGCAGCCGACCTTGATCAAGGATGTCGTGTATGGCAACAGCGGCGGCGTGGACCTGAAACTGGATCTGGCGAAACCGGTTCCCGGCGACACGCCGGTTCCGGCCATTCTTTTCATTCACGGGGGCGGCTGGCAGATGGGGGACAAAAGCGGCTATGAGCAGGTCATTCGGCAGTTTGCCTCCTATGGCTATGTCGCCGCGTCGGTGGGCTATCGCCTGGCCCCGGAGCATCCATGGCCTGCCCAGGTCGAGGATGTCAAGTGCGCCGTGCGCTACCTGAGGGCGAATGCCGCTGAGCACGGCATCAATCCCGATAAGATCGGCGCGGCAGGCCATTCGGCGGGTGGTCATCTGGCGTTGTTGCTTGGTCTGATGAACGCCGATGACGGACTCGAAGGCGACGGCGGCCACGCGGAGGCATCGAGCAAGGTGCAGGCTGTAATCAACCTGTGCGGTCCGACGGATTTGCGGGTCTGGCGCGCCTCTCCGGAAGCCAATGCTGAGGCCAAAGCGAGCATGGGAAAAGACTTTGAGGATGTCCTGAAGGACTTTGTGGGCACGGTGGACCGGAGCGCGCCGGTCATTGCGCAGGCGTCGCCAATCACCTATATTGACGCTGACGACCCGCCGATCATCACATTCCATGGTTCGGCGGACAATGTCGTACCGGTTGAACAGGCGACCCTTCTCCATGATGCCCTGGAAAAGGCTGGCATCAAGCACCACAAACCGGTGATTCTCGAAGGCGCCGACCATGGCTTCACGGACCTGCAACATCTGGCGCGGATTCTCCAGGAGGGCCGGCAGTTCGCCGACCTCCACCTGAAAGGGATGACTGAATAATGCGTAAGAATCATGATGCGCGGGATGCCGAATCTGCAAACGATCAAACGCCGGAAGATTCTTCATGCGGTTGCGCGGGCGGGTCATGCGGCGGCCTCATGCCAAAAGTCGGCCGTCGCCAGTTTCTCCGGGCGACCGGATTGGGACTGGTCGCCACGACGCTGGGCGGGACGTTGTTAAAGCCGATGGCCGGTCCCTTTGCGGCGGCCCATGTGCAATCGGGGCGCCTGATTCCTGAAGAGAAGATGCTTTCCCCCGAATGGGTGAAAAGCCTCTTTGCCCGGGGCGAGAAGGAGGTCTTCTCAGGCAAATCGCTGGACAACATCGGCATGCCCTGCGGCGGCATCGGCGCAGGCCAACTCTACCTCTGCGGCGACGGCACGCTTGGCTGCTGGCAGATTTTCAATGACGCCGCGTCTAACTGGGTCGAGGAAACCTTCGCTACTTATAAGCACCGGGGCATTGCCAAACCGGTGGACCAGGGATTTGCCGTTGTTATCGAAAGACAGAACACGGCCCCCATTGTAAAGACGCTGAGCCGCGAAGGTTTCACGGATGTCTCCTTCCAGGGGAAGTATCCAATTGGCATCGTCCGCTATGCGGACCCCAATGTGCCGGTCAAAATCGAGATGGAAGCGTTCTCCCCCTTTATCCCCCTGAATGCCCAGGATTCCGCGCTGCCCGCAACCCTATTTCACATTACTGTCGAAAACACTATGGCAATGCCCCTCCGCGCCAGTATCCTCGGCTGGTTGCAGAATGCTGTCTGCAACGCCTATGCCCGCGAATGTGACGCCCTGCGAAAGACGAAATTCCACAATAAACGGGGTTATGCGCTGTGCCTGCATGAGGCGGCTGCGTTGCGCCATTCTCAGAAGATCAGAAATACGGAAACCGCACGCCCGGACATCCTTTTTGCAGACTTCGAGGAACAGGATTATGGCGAATGGCAGGTCCAGGGCACAGCCTTCGGCACGGGTCCGGCGTCGAGCGATTCGCCCAGACAAGGCCAGATAAGCGGCTATAAGGGAACCGGTTTTGTCAGTTCCTCCCGCGAGGGAGATGAAGCGCAGGGCGCGCTCATCTCACCGCCGTTCCTTATCAACCGTAGTCATATCAATTTTCTCATCAGCGGGGGCAATCACCCCAATCTGGTCAGTATCCGACTCGAAGTGGACGGCGAGGCCGTGCGCACTTCCCATGCCCGCAACTCTGACGCCATGGAGTGGCGGTCTTGGGCGGTGGATGCCTGGGAAGGCCGCGAGGCGCGGCTGATCATCGTGGACCGGATGAGTTTTCTCTGGGGGCGGATTGCCGTTGATCACATTGAATTTTCAGATACGCCGCGCGCACAGGATGCGCCCATCGCCGAGGCGCCGGACTATGGCACGATGGCCCTGGCCTGCGCCGACCCCGCCGATTTCGGCGCGGCGCTTTCAGGACCGCTACCCCCCGGTCGTTCCCCTGAGGAGTTCCTGGCTGAGGATTCCGCGGACTACACCACCCGCGACATGCGCCGGGCTTTGCTGCGCACCCGCGACATCGCGCTGGCCCCCGGCGAAAAACACACCTTCACCTTTGCGCTGGCATGGCATTTTCCCAATCAGTCCAACGGCGACGTCTTTGCCGTCACGCCTTGGAACGTCGCCCACGGCGGGGTCGGGCATTTTTATGCCTCGCGCTTTTCGGACGCGGCGGAGGTCGTCCGTTATGTTTTCCGCCATCACGCCCGCCTGAGCGGCGAGACCCGGCAGTGGCGCGATCTTTATTACGACACCACGCTGCCGTACTGGCTGTTGGACCGGCTGCATTCCACGGTGTCGTGTCTGGCGACGGGCACCTGTCAATGGTGGAAGAACGGCCGCTTCTGGGCCTATGAGGGGGTGACCTGCTGCCACGGGACCTGCACCCATGTCTGGAACTATGCCCACGCCCATGCGCGCCTCTTTCCGGAACTGGCGCGCAGCGTGCGCGAAATGCAGGATTTTCTTCCCCGCGAGCAGGGCGGCGGCTTTCACACCGATTCCGGCATGGTCGGATTCCGGGGCGACGACCGCTACGCCGCCGACGGCCAGTGCGGCACCATTCTCAAAGCCTACCGCGAGCATTTGATGTCGCCGGACCGCGCATTTCTGAAGCGTAATTGGCCCGCCATCAAGAAGGCGCTTGAATATGCGATTGCGCAAGACGGCGACGCCGACGGGCTTATTGAAAACCTCCAGCACAATACCTACGACATCAACTATTTCGGCGCGAACACCTTCGTGGGCGCGCTTTACCTCGCGGCCCTGCGCGCCGCCGAGGAAATGGCCCTCGAAATGGGTGACGCCGCATTCGCACGGCGCGTCCGCGCCATCTTCGAGAGCGGTGCAAAACTGACCGAAGATCGGCTGTGGAATGGGGAATATTATGTCCAGGACGTGGACCTCGAAAAATACCCGTTGCACCAGTACAAAGACGGCTGTCTCTCAGACCAATTGTTCGGCCAGGGTTGGGCGCACCAGGTCGGCATCGGTTATCTCTATTCACGCGAGCGTGTCGCCAAGGCGCTCGAATCCGTCTGGAAATACAACTGGGCGCCTGATATCGGCCCGTACAACGAAACATACAAGCCGTTCCGGTGGTTCGTCACGCCCGGCGAAGCGGGCCTGATCACCTGCACCTGGCCCAAGAGTGAACACATGAAGGAGGGCACGCGCTACGCCGAGGAGGTGTGGACCGGCATCGAGTACCAAGTGGCCGGTCACATGATATGGGAGGGAAAACTCACCGAAGGGCTGGCCATCTGCCGCGCCGTCCATGACAGATACCACCCGGACCGGTTCAACCCCTACAACGAAGTTGAGTGCGGGGATCACTACGCCCGCGCCATGGCCAGTTGGGGCGTCTATCTCGCATTGGCCGGCTTTGAATACCACGGACCGAATGGCTGGCTGAGTTTTGCGCCGCGTATTACCCCAGAAAACTTCAGAGCCGTGGTCACCACCGCCGAAGCATGGGTGGAACTGTTTCAGGAGCAGTCCGCCACGGAGCAGCGCAATGCCCTCACGGTGCACAAAGGCGTCCTGCATCTCAGCCGGCTTGCCTTGCGAATCTGGGGGGAAGCACCGTCTGTGCGGGTGACATTGCGGGGCGTCCCCGTCGCCGCTGACACCGATGCCAACGGCGAAAACCTGAACATAACATTTCCCCATCGGATACGGATGGGTGCGGGCGACATCCTCGAAGTGCGGACGGCCTACTGAAGATTGCGTCGTCCCATTGGTCTCTGTCGTGTGATTGCGTTTGGGGAAGGGGTATTCACATCCGCCGTACGGAGGCGCGATCGATCAATCGCGGAGAAACCCATTCTTCAACAATACGGCGTCCGGTTTGATTGCGGATGACCCTTAGCAGAAGTTCGGCCAGTCTCCGGCCCCGAAGCACTGGAAACGTGTCCACGGTGGTCAGGGGCGGACCAAATAATTCCGTGAAATCAATGCCGTCGTATCCGACGACGCTCAAATCCTCTGGAATATTCAGAGATAATTCATGCGCGGCCCGGTACACGCCCATGGCAAGCATGTCATTGAAACAGACCAGCGCTGTCGGACGCCGCGCTGGTTCGCGCAGTATTTCCAGCGCAGCATGGTATCCGGCGGTGGGCGTCTCTCCCGCGTCCACAATCTGCGCTTCGGATACGGGGATGTCGTGTGCTATCAGGCTTTCGATAAAGCCAAGTTTCCGTTCCTTGGCCCCCACTGAAAACGTTGGACCCGCGAGGTGTCCCACCCTGCGATGCCCCTTTTCGACGACGTGGTCCGTGCCGAGACGCATGCCTTGGCGGCTGTCCACTTTTAATGTATGCACTTCGGTGCCTTCCAAGTGCGTCTCGCAGACCACCGGAATGCCCAGTTCCTGGATTTTTCGGACATGCTCCGAGTCTAGTCCTTCAGCCCCTTTGAGTACGATGTATCCGGCGGGACGATAGGCGTGGATGCTGGCCAGCGTCTCCGGGTCTTCTTGGTCCTCCGGGCGCACGTTGTGAAAGAGAATGTGATAGCCCTCCGCATCCAGCACCTCGCTCAGACCCCGGAACACCATCATGTGATAGGGGCTTCCCAGCGCGGACACCAGAATCGCCACCATGCGCGACAACTCATCAACAAGCGTCCGCGCTATCATTCCGAACTGGTAGTTCTGTTGGCGGATGCATTCGAGCACTTTTCTGCGCGTGCTTTCTCGAACAGTGCTCTTCCCGTTGAGCACCGCCGACACAGTGGTCCGCGATACGCCACATAGACGCGCAATCTCGCTGGTGGTTATGGCGCGTCGGGACCGTTTTGCGTTGTCTTCCTGCAATTCCATTTCTCCCATTGTCGCAGGGTGCGTTGTCTATCTTATGCGGAACCTTGGACTCACCTTCGCCCATGATCAGTATCGCATATCTTGCCTATTATGTGCAAATGATATTTTCAAAAAACCGACAAATGTAATGCATGGCAACTGTCATTGCCCGTAAAGAAAAGATTTGTCCACTTTTATGGTTGGAGGTCAGAAAGTTTGGCATTGGAATTAATGCGCGGGATATCCTGACAAGACATATTTTTATCGAGAAATATACGAATTATATAATTTATAAAATAAGAAAATCAGCGGACTCATCGCATCAAACATCATTTGTATATGAATTAACAAACAAAAAAATCAACATTGCTTGACTTTTTGCAGTCGGGCATTTAGACTATCGCCGTTCTTGGAGAAGCAAGACGGGGGCTGCAGAAAATGCGGCAACTGTAATCCCAAGAAATTATTCTCCTGTTCAGATGCGAATAGCATATACACGGAGTGTTTATGATGCCTCAGCAATCTTCGGCGCCGCTGTCCGGGCGCATCATGTCGGTGGATGCCTTGCGCGGTTTCGATATGCTCTGGATTACCGGGGGCAAGGAGGTTCTTTTCGGTTGGGTCGCCGTGCTGTCTCTTCCACTGCCGGCATGGATAGACCGGCATCTGGAGCATGTCCCTTGGGAGGGTTTCGTGGCGTGGGACCTCATCATGCCGTTGTTCCTTTTCATCGTCGGCGTGTCCATGCCTTTCGCATTCAAGCGGCGCCTGGAAGCGGGTCGCGGCGGCGCGGCGCTGTACATGCGCATTGTGCGCCGGGTGCTCATCCTCTGGGTATTGGGCATGATCGCCCAGGGAAACCTGTTGGCGGTGCTGGGGACGCTCATCTGGGGACCCTTTGACATCTCCAGACTTCATCTGTACAGCAATACCCTCCAGGCCATCGCCAGCGGGTATCTTGTCGCCGCCATCGTGATGTTGAATGTCCGGAAACCCGGCCAGATTCTCGTAATCGCAGGTCTGTTGATCGGGTTTTGGCTGTTGATGGTTTTCGTGCCTGTCCCCGGCCACGGCGCGGGCGTGCTCGAACCCCGCGCCAACCTGGCCTATTACATAGACGAGACGCTGCTGGGCCGTTTCAGCGACGGCACCCCCTATACCTGGATTCTCAGCAGCATGGGCTTTGCTGCAACAGTATTGCTCGGCGTTCAGGCGGGTCACATCCTGAACGCATCAAGAACGCGCTATGCCAACCTGGCGATGCTGATCGTCGCAGGGCTGGGGTGTCTGGCGCTCGGCTGGATTTGGGGCTGGCGTTTCCCGATTATCAAGCACATCTGGACCAGTTCCATGGCCCTGTGGGCCGCCGGCTGGAGTTTCCTGATGCTCGCCGCATTTTATTGGGTGATAGACATCATCGGCTGGCGGAAATGGTCCTTCCCATTTATGGTCATCGGCATGAACGCCATCCTCGCGTACATGGGCGCGCCGTTCCTGTCCGAGGCGTTCAAGTACTTCCTGGGAATGACCGGAGCGACCGGCCCCTTGCTGAAATACTTTTGCGCGGTGCTTTCCTTCATCGTGATGTGGATATCCCTTTTTCTTCTCTACCGCAAGAAATGGTTCCTGCGCATCTGACATTTTCGTAACACTTCAGCGGAATGGCATAGATTGTCGGGGCGCACTATATGGCCTTTTACATCCCCCGGCGCACGCCACTCCGCTAAAATGTAACACATTTTCCGCTTCGCTTTGACGCCCTTCCTGCGCGGTCCATCCCGCAATTTCAAAATGTTCCACAACTACTGAACTCGCGCAATCCCGTCCCGGCGTGATAGGATCAACGCGGGGAATGGACATGAGCATCCATGGTGATCGCGTGATAAAGATTATTGTGCTGACGGGCGTTTTGGCCTTTCTGTTGCTGCTGGTGTTTGCGGCGGCCTTAAACCGCGTCATCCAGCCGAATGAGCGGGAGCGTGTCGTCATTCGGACCAAGTACTCGCCTTTTGATTCCGCGCGGGCCTATCGGGATTTGGAATGGATTGTCGGTTTGGGGCCGCGTCCGGCGGGGTCGGAGGCAGCCGTGTTGCTGCGGCAGCGGCTGAAGCAGGAACTTGCCGAGGTTGGTCTGCGGGTGTGGGAGCATGCGTTTGAAGCGGACACGCCGCTGGGCAAGCGGCGCATGGTGAACCTGGTCGCCGTGGTGGAAGGAAGCCGGCCCGGCGTGATTCTCCTGGGCAATCACTACGACACCAAGCACTTCACTGATTTTGAATTCGTGGGCGCAAACGACGGCGGTTCCACCACCGCGTGGATGCTGGAGGCGGCGCGCATGTTCGGGCCGCGCCGGGAAGGCCGTTCGCTCTGGCTGGTCTGGTTCGACGGCGAGGAATCCTTCGGGCCGTGGTCGGCGAGCGACGGGCTGTACGGCAGCCGCGCTTTCGTGGAGCATCTCCGCGCCGGGGATCAACTGGGCGACATTCATTCCATGGTCAACGTGGACATGATAGGCGACTGTTATTTGCACATTTTGCGGGATCGCAACGCCGCGCCATGGCTGGTGGAGATCGTGTGGGATGTGGCGCACCGGCTGGGCTATGGCAATCACTTCGGGCGCGGCGTGCAGGACATTCAGGACGATGATTTGCCGTTCCGCAAAGCGGGAGTCCCCACGCTGCTGCTGATTGATTTCAGTTACGGCGGATCGATCATCGAGCATCGCAAGAACTGGCACACCGAACAGGACACATTGGACAAGGTCTGCCCGGAGAGTTTGCAGGCCGTGGCGGATGTGCTCTATCATGCGCTGCCAGCGATTGAAGCCCATCTGAACGAGGCGGGAAATCCATAAAATGACCCAAAAGCAGCGCCACAATGATCCCCCGGCTGGACAAGCGTCCGGCGATGAGATGGCGCGCATTGTGGATGCCCTGCATCGCGTGCACCAACTCCAGGGGGTGATTACGGATTTGGACGCGCTGCTGGAACGCATTGTGGAGGAAAGTCGCCAGGTGGCGCGCGCCGAGGCTTCTTCGCTGTTGCTTTACGACCCCGCCGGAGACCACCTGTATTTCCATGTCGCCTTGGGCGAGCGCGGCGACCAGGAATCGCTTAAGCGCCGCGTGCGCCTGCGCCCAGGCCAGGGGATCGCCGGCGCGGCCGCGCAGTTGCGTCAGACAATCGTGACGGACAACGCGCAGGAGGACACCCGTTTTTTTGCGGAGGCCGATGTCGCCAGCCGCTTCAGCACCCGGTCGTTGTTGGCTGTGCCGATGATCGAGCGGGAAGCATTGATTGGGGTGCTGGAAGTGGTGAACAAGACGGATGGCGGCGCTTTCACGCCGTTGGATGTGCAGGTGATGGAGATGTTCTCTTCACTTGCAGCCACCGCCATCGTCAATGCCCGGCTCATCGAGGAGCACGTTCGCAATGAGCGACTCGCCGCCATCGGGCTGGCGGTCACCAGCCTCAGTCATTACACCAAGAACATCGTTACGGGATTGGGCGCCAGCGCCGACCTGATTGACATGGGCCTGCAATCCGGCAACATGGAGGCGCTTCAGCGGGGATGGCCCATCTTCAAACGCGCCACCAAGCGCATCGCCGATTTTGTGCAGGATATGCTCTCCTTCTCCAAACCGCGCACGCCCGTGCGGCAGCGATGCGATGTCAATACGGTCGTGCAGGAAGCGTGCGACGCCTTTGCGGAGTTGTTTGCGCAGAAGCAGGTGGCGTTTCAGGTCGCGGCGGACCCCGCCATGCCGCCCGTGTGGGTGGATGCGCAGGGCATCTATCGCTGCTTGTTGAACCTGCTGGTCAATGCGGCTGACGCGGCGCCCGAAGAGGGCGGCCAAGTGCGGATTTCGGCGCGGATGTCGGAACCAGATATCCTGGAACTTGTCGTGGAGGACAACGGTGCAGGAATTCCAGACGAACTCCGCGAAAGGATTTTCGATCCGTTTTTTTCCACCAAGGGGTCGCAGGGCACCGGTTTGGGCCTTGCCGTCACGCGAAAAATCGCGCTGGAGCACGGCGGCGCCATTGCCGTTGAGACCAGTGCGCTGGGAGGCGCATTGTTTAGAATCACATTGCCGGCGTGTGCGCCGGCCGGGGAGGAGTTTGCCGAAACATGAAGTCGCTGCGTGAAATCGAGTCAGTGGGATGGATTTTCTGGACGGTTCTTTTCGTATTGTTCTTGTATCCGGGTTATCTTTTTGCAAGAATGATGACGTATGATACGGCGGACACGCTGGTGCGCGGCGGCTTCGGGGTCTTTGTGGCGGCGCTGAGTGCGGGACTCATTTCCTGGGCGGTGAATGCGGTGTTGCAGCGGCGCGTTTGGCGGAAGATGCTGGAAAAGAAAAAGGCGGAACGGCGTCAGCGCAAAAAGAACCGGAAATAGGCGGCCCCTCGCGGCGGGGGCATGGAATGGTGCGCGATTATAGCGGAACTCTGGGAACTCTCGCGGCATGTGGAAGAACATCCGGATGATTTTGAGAAGCGCTGGCAGTTGGCCAAGAAGTTGTATGCGACGTGGGAATATCGGCTTGCCCTGGAACATCTTCAGGTGCTTCGCAATGAATGGCAGCGCAAGATCAATGTCGTCCGATACCTTGCCGCGACCTATTACCGCATGGGGCGCTATGACGACGCAGCGGCGGAGTTGCGCGCGGCCATAGAAACATGGCCGCAGGAAATGGGGTTGCGGGAGCAGTTGGCGCGCGTACTGGAGGTGGCGGGGAAAAACCTGGAAGCCGCCGATTCCTGGGAGAGAATCCATGTCCTGGACCCGAATCATCCCTTTGCTTCGAGCGCCATTAAGCGTCTGCGCGCCGAGCCGAAGAAGACGTCCGAAGCCGACCTGCATCTGGCGGACAGCGACAGCGGCATTGATTTAAGCCCAGGGCGGGTTTGCCCGAATTGCGGCGCGCAGAACAGCGATGAGTTCGACCGTTGCTGGCAGTGTCAGGCGCTGCTGGGGGTTGAGGCGGTTTCCGCCCGCAACACGACGGCATGGTCGGAAGATCGGGCCGCAGTGATCACACCGGAGAATGTGAGCCTGGCGGCGGGATTGGTTGTGATGGGGCTTTTTCTGTTGGCGGGGTATCTCTCGGTTTCCCTGCTGCTGGGCGTTTCGGCCATTGACGGCGTAGCCGTGGCGAGGACTTTCTGGGATGTATATGAACGCGAGTTGGCATGGTCGCGCATCCTGACGGGCATCGCGATGCTTGTCGCCTGGCCGCTCGCGCTGCATATTGCGTTGAAGACTGTCAAGCCGGAGCGGCCTGTGCCCGGCGGACTGATTATTGTAACGGGCCTCCTCCTGGCGTTGCTGAGTTATGTGGCGTCGTGGCTGCCGCCGAATCTGCTTGCCTTGACGGTATTGCTGCCGTTGGCGGTATCGCTGACGATAGTCGTCGCAGCCTTCGGCTTGGGGCTTGTGCGCGCCCTGAACGTTTGGGCTTTGCAGTTGGTGTTGGCGGGCGTTGTTGGGGTGGGGGGCTGTGTGGCGATCGAGTCCTATCAGTGGAACCGCGTTTTTAACCCGTTCCGCGAGATTCCCGCCGTGGTGCGGTTTGCGCAGCACCAGCGCCAATCCGAAGCCCCGGGCGTATTTGAAATTCCCGGCGCCGCCGCGCCCATTCGCGAGGAAATGGAGTGGCAATCCACGGGTTCGCTTTGGCTGGACTTGCGCGCCGGCGATGTGGAATTCACCGTGTACGCGGAGACCGATGAGGCCGGTCTGCGGTTTGAGATCAACCAGGGAGAGACGAAGCCGCTGGTTTTCGAATACGTGGAAGGTCGCCAGTGGAAGCATGTGTACCATGTGTCGCCTGGTGATCGGTATGTCGTCAAGGTGTCGGGACCGGAAGGGACGCCTGCGCGGGTGGCCTGTGCGGGCTTGCTTATTCCGCGCGTTCTCCCATGACTGCCGTTGATTCCTCGATGCCCCATCGCGTCGCATGTTCCGCCAGCGGCGCCCGGTCTTCGACGGGGGTGAGGGTCCAAAGCATGCGCCACGCGGCGGCGTTGGCCGGCCAGCGATCAAGAGAGGCCGCCAACCACAGCCGTGCGGCATCGTTGTCGCTCCGGCGCAGGGCGGCCGAACCCAGCAGCAGATAGAGGCGGCCCGTGTCCAATCCCTCCCGCGCC
>CAZLII010000013.1:16336-17956 GCA_964559065.1 uncultured Nitrospirales bacterium
CAAGAGTTGCGCATAGGCCTCATCGGCGCAGCCGGCATCCAGAAGGGCCATGCCGTATTCTTCGCGCGCCTGCGCGTTGGGCCACGGGTGGGCGATGGCGCGCGCATAGAGCGCCCTGGGGTCCCCCCCGGCGACGTGGACATCTTCGGCGGCGCGCAGCAGCCGGCTCGGCGCATAAACGGTCCACCAGAAGCCTGCGGCCAGCGCCGCCGCCAACATGACATGACGCCACCGCCAAGGTGCGCGGGAGAGCGCAAGGGGCGACGCAGGGAATGCCGCTGCCTGCTTTCCGAAAAGCACGGCGGCCAGCAGCAGGCCCCCCAGGGCATGCGGCGCACTGTGCAGAGCGGCATTGAAGCAGGAAAACACCAACAGGGCGGCCAGTCCACCCCAGACGCGCCCCCGCAGCCGCAACAGACGCGCGAGGAACCAGAGGCCGCAGAGCAGCCCCGGGAAGCCGGTTTCCGCGAGGAGTTCCAATGCTTCACTGTGTGCATGGACAGTGTGTAATTCGTTGTGATAATGACGCGACCCCTGTGGCCCGCGCAGCGCCTCGCCCTGATACCATGGGCTGAAATAGGCGTAGTTTCCCAGCCCGACGCCTGCAATCGGGTGATCACGAATCATGCGGGCGGCCCCGTCCCAGAACCACAGTCGCGCGCGCCCGCCCACGTCGCCCTCGCGCAGCGTTTGAGACATGCGTTCCAGAGGGCGCGGCCAAGTGAGGATGGCGGCGCAGAGCAAACCCAGCGTCATGAATGCAAGCGCGTAAAGGGTTGTTTTCCGACGCGGGCCGCGCCACGGTATGCAGACGGCCACGCCGGCGGCGGTTGCAAGCCATGCAGTGCGCGACTCCGACAGGATCAATCCCATGGAAAGGACCGCCAAGGCGGCATAGTGGAGCGGGCGAATCCGCGAATCGGCGGCGATGTGCGCCGCAAGGAGGGGAATGGCGATGGCCAGGTAGCCGCCAAAGAGGTTTTGATTGCCGAAGACGGAATACACCCGCTGATCATAACCGGGAAATTCGGGAAAAAGCGACGGTATCACGCGAAAGAATTGTATCAGTCCAAGCAACGCGACGATGACAGCGGAGATGACGACAGACGCCGTGATGCGGGCGCGGCGCTGCGCGTCGGCGAACAGGTCGGCATTGACGGCGATCAGGGCGAACAGCGCCGCATAACGGATGCTTTCTTCAATGACACGCGCCTTCACCTGCGCCACGACGACGCCTGACACGCCCGCCCATGCCAATCCCAGCGCGAGCGGCAGCAGCCAGGAAACGCGCTTGCAGTCGGTGCGTCCTTGGATTGCCGCGAGCACCGCGCAGAGAACAAGCCCAACATGCAGCACCGCTTCTTTGGCGTGCAGGAAAGACGTAAGGCGAAACGAGTAAGCAATGGCTCCGAGCACGATGACGGCGTACAATGCGGCTTCGCGCCAGGAATCGAGATTGACGGCGGGGCGCTGTTGTTCGGGATTGAATTCAAGGCCGTCTGCGCACGCCATACATGATGCTTTGTGAGTAGACATGATTCCCTGCCGAATTCATCTTTTACTATCTGGAGTGCGCCGTCTGTTCGGGGTTTTGGCTGGGTTTTCCAAGCCGCCTCCTCA
>CAZLII010000014.1:0-17635 GCA_964559065.1 uncultured Nitrospirales bacterium
TATCGCTCGCGCGAAGTGGCCTATCTGGTGCAGTCGCCTGTGCCCTTTGAATCGCTCTTCTACATGCGCTTTCTGGAATCGTTGGCCTTCAGTTCCTGGTCGCTGGCTTTTCTGGGGTCGCCGCTGATGCTGGCCTACGGCGTGCGCACCGAAGCGCCGCTGGTCTTCTATGCGGCGAACCTGGCCTTTTTTCTGCCGTTTGTGATTATTCCGGCCTGCATCGGATGTGTGATCACCATGGCGCTGGCATGGGTATTTCCGCGCCTGCGCATGCCCGTCGTGGCGGCGATTGCGCTCGCGGCGCTGACCGCCTTCTTCATGATCATCCGGTACACCATCCGCCGGACGCGCATCGCGGAGGATGCGGTGTTGCCGGCTTTTCTCGACGCCACGGCCCGGATGCAGTCGCCATTCCTGCCCAGTCATTGGGCTTCGCAGGGGATATTGTCGGCGGCGCAGTGGAACGTGTCCGAATCGCTGTTCTGGCTGCTGGTGCTGTTGTCCACTGCGATGATGTCGCTATGGGTGTGCGGGCGCGTGGCGCGGCGTATTCTTCATCCCGGCTGGTCCTATCTTGCCGGCCAGGACCGCAAACGCGAGAAGCCGATGGGCAAGGGCATTCTCGGGCGGGTGGAGCAATGGGCGCGCCCCCTGCACGATCCCTATCGCGCGCTCGCGGTGAAAGACGTCAAATTGTTCTGGCGCGACGCGACGCAGTGGTCGCAGTTCGTCATTTTCTTCGGCATCATGGCCGTTTACATCGCCAATCTGCGCAACACGTCGCGTTTCTACGAGCAAGAGATGTGGCGCAGCATCATCGCCAACCTGAATGTGGGATCGGTATCATTGATTCTGGCCACCCTGACCAGTCGTTTCGTCTTTCCGCTGGTTAGCCTGGAGGGCCGCCGCTTCTGGATCATCGGTCTGGCCCCGCTCTCGTTCCGGCAATTGGTCTGGCAGAAGTTCTGGCTCAGTGTCGCCACGACTTCCGTGTTCACCGTCGGTCTGGCGATCCTCTCCGGCATCATGCTCAAACTTGACCCCATTTACTTCTGGTTGACCGTTTTCAGTGTCGCCATCACCAATTTCGGTTTGGCGGGGCTGGCGGTGGGGCTGGGCGCTTTGTATCCGACCTTCACCGAAGACAACCCGGCGCGAATCGTATCCGGCATGGGCGGCACGCTTAATCTTTTGATGAGTGTGGGCTATATTACGCTGGTGGTGGGCGCGCAGGCGGTGATTTTGCAGTGGCGTGTGCTGGGGCGCTATGCCGACCCCGCCATGTTCTGGTACGCGCTGGCGGGCGTGCTGGTTTTCATTACCCTGCTGAGCGCCGCTTGTGTCATACTGCCCATGCGTTTTGGACTGAGGAACCTCAACGACATGGAGTTCTAGCGGGATGCGGGAATTCGCCGTTCGCACAGGTAAACACACCGAGTTCATCGTGATTGACGGGGAAATTCAGCGGATTGTGGCCGCCTCCGGCGTGAAAGAAGGCATGGTTCATGCCTATGTGCCGCACCCCACCGCGGGCATCACGATCAACGAAAACGCCGACCCCGACGTGGTCGCCGACATCGAGGCCGCGCTGGAACGCATGGTTCCATGGCGGGCGGGTTACGCGCATGTCGAAGGCAATGCGGCGGCGCATGTCAAGGCAAGCATGATCGGGTCCAGCGTCTCCGTACTTGTTCACGACGGGCGTCTCGCGCTGGGCACCTGGCAATCCATCTACTTCTGTGAATTCGACGGACCCCGCGCGCGCAAGGTCTGGGTGCAAGTCATCGGCGCGCGTTGAAAGCCGGAATATTCAGCCCTATTCCCGACAGGCTGAAGCCTCTACTCCAGAATGTAACGCAGGGCCGCCTGCACTTGTCCAATCAAAAACTGGTCAGCGCCTTGAAAGCCGCGTAGCGCTGGGCGATCTGATCGGCATCCACTTCGATAAGGCGGTCGGGGCCGAAGGCTTCACAGGTGAAAGACGCCAGCACGCTGCCGTAGACGACGGCGCGTGTGCGCGCGTCAAACTCCGCACTTGCACAGGTGGCGAGGTAGCCCATGAATCCGCGGGCGAACCGGTCGCAGGCGCCGGTCGGGTCCGCCACCGACTCAAGCGGCAGTGCTGGAACGGCGAAGACGTGATCGGCCTCCTGCCCGAAGAGCAGGCAGCCATGCTCACCCTTCTTGATCACGACGATGCCCGGCCCCATGGCGCGAATCTGCTCCGCCGCGTGGCGCAGATCATGGACGCCCGAGAGCATGCGCGCTTCAGAGTCATTGATAAAAATCGCGTCCACCTGTTTCAGCACTTCATGGAGATCGTCCGGGGTGGTGTTGATCCACAGGTTCATGGTGTCCAGCCCGGCGAATTGGTGCTGACTTTGTTCAAGGACTTCACGCTGCAAGGAGGGATGAATGTTGCCCAGGAAGAGAAATTCGGCTTCGCGGGCGGCCTGCGGCAGTTTGGGATGGAAATCGGCGAAGACGTTGAGTTGTGTGTCCAGGGTGTCGCGTTCATTGATATCGTCGTGGTAGCGTCCTGTCCACCGGAAGGTCTTTCCCGGCGCGCGTTCAAGGCCGTCGGTGTTGATTTGCTTCGATTCGAGCAGGCGGACGTGACGTTCGGGAAAATCATCGCCGATGATCCCAACGAGGTGGACAGGACAGAAATTGGCGGCGGCAAGCGAAAAATAGACCGCGGCCCCGCCGAGACCCTCAATGTTTTTCCCCGACGGCGTTTCGACCGTATCCAACGCAACAGAGCCGACAACGGTGATACTCATTTGTGCTTCTCCTCATGGGCGGTGGCGGTATTATTGTTACGTGGCGCGGACTGCATTAACTGGCCAGGGAATGCGTCTCTTCCGGCGGGACAATACCGAGTTGGTCCATCTTATACTTCAATATGCGGCGCGTGGTGCCGAGGTCTTCAGCGGCGCGGGATTGCACATAGTTGCTGCGTTCCAGGGCGGTGAGGATCATGTGCCGCTCCAGGCGGCGCGTGGCCTCCTCCAGCGAGAGGCCTTCGCAATCGTCCCATGTGTTATTGCTTTTTTCCGGAGATGCGCAGGGAATGATGCCGTCCAGATGCTCCGGCAGGATGCGGCGCTCGGAACCGTGGCAGACCAGGAGCCGCTCCACGACGTTTTCCAGTTCGCGAATGTTGCCGGGCCATGAATAATTCATAAACCTGGCCATCGCGGCGGGGGCGAACTCACTCACGCGGGCGTTCACCCGGGGGCCGTGCATGGCGACGAAATGCGCCGCCAGCAGCGGAATATCCTCGCGACGGGCGCGCAAGGGCGGCAATTCCACGGGAAATACATTGATTCGGTAGAACAAATCCTGGCGGAACAGGCCGTCGGCGATGGATTTCTTGAAATCGCGATTGCTGGCGCAAATGAAACGCACGTCCACCTCGATCAGTTTGGCGCCCCCGACGGGATAGAAACGTCCGTCTTCCAGCACACGCAGGAGCGCCGCCTGCGCGCTCATCGGCATTTCGCCGATTTCATCGAGGAATAGCGTACCGCCGTCGGCGATTTGCATCTTGCCCATCCGCGCCTCAATGGCGCCTGTAAAGGCCCCTTTTACGTGGCCGAAGAGTTCGCTTTCCACCAGGTTCGGCGGAATGGCGCAGCAGGACAACGGCACGAACGGACCGTCCTTCCGGCGTCCGCCGTAGTGAATGGCGCGCGCCAGCAGGTCCTTGCCCGTCCCCGTTTCGCCGAGGATGAGCACCGTGCTGTCCACCTGCATGGCCTGGCGCGCCAGCGCCAGGGCGCGGCGGATGGCCGGAGACTCGCCGATGATCTGGTCAAAACCGCTTGATTCCAGTTCGCGCAGCGCGCCCAGTTCGCGTTTCTCACGGACTTCCGCAAGGGTCCGGTCAACCAAAGAAAGCAGGTCTTCCACGTCAAATGGCTTGATAACGAATTCGCGCGCGCCACATTTGATTGCCTTGACGGCGGCGGAGACGGAATTGGAGGCGGTGACGACAATCACCGGGGCGGATTCGCCCCGGTCCTGCATCAGTGAGAGCAGTTCCAGACCGTGCATATCCGGCATGGCGAGGTCAAGCAGGATAAGGTCCACGTGGCGTTCATTCAACACGCGCAGCGCGTCGTGGCCGCTGTCCGCGAGCAGCACCCGATACCATCCGCCAAGAATCATGCGATAGGATTCGCGCACGCTGTACTCATCATCAATCGCCAGTATTGTCTGCATGTTCCGCTCCTTTGGCGTTGGCCGCGGTTCCCTGTTCCACGGAAGGCAGGCGCATCGTGAAATAGGTATTCCCCTCGGCATTCGCCGCCAGTTTCAACTCACCATGATGCTCCCGCAGAATGCGCCGGGCGATAGGCAGGCCCAAGCCCATGCCCCGTTCCCGACTGCTGTAGAAGGGCAGGAAAACCAGCGACTCGTCCTGTTCGGGGATGCCGGGGCCGGAATCGGCCACGCGGACTTCTGCATGACCGTTTTCTTTGCAGGTGGTCACGGTGATCTTGCCGCCCACAGGCGTGGCGTCAATGGAATTCTGCACCACATTACGCAGCGCTTCTGAAAAATATTCGGGATCAATCTCCGCCTCGGTCTGCTCAGCCCCCCACTTGGTTTCCATCGCTATGGATTTCGCGGCAAGTTCCGCCTCAAACGATTTCAGGATATTGCGCACCGTGTCGTTCACATTGCAGCGGCGCAGGGTGAGTTGTGGGTTCCTGGAAAAGTCAAACAGCGTTTCCACCACGCGGTTAATGCGCTCTATTTCCTTTTGGACAACGATGCTGAATGCCTCACGAAATTCCGCGGAGTCATACTTGCGCGGCAGCAGTTGCGCAAAGGTGTTGATCGCCACCATGGGGTTCTTGATTTCCTGCGCGACCCGTGAGGACAGATATTCCCAGAAGGGGCTGTTGGCGATGTCCTCCGAAGCGGCATATGGCTCCGCCGCTTCCGTGAAATGCACCACCACCCCGCCGCCGTGCATGGGGGCGGCGTACAATTCCAAATCCTTTTTCACGGCAGGGTCCCGGATGATCTGTCGCCGCCTGGGTGCGTTTTCCTCCATGGCGCGCAGCGCCACGTCGGCGAAGGCGGAACCCAGTTTCTGGACGCTCCTGCCCCTCATATCCGCCGCCCGGACTTCAAGAAGCCGTTCTGCGGCTGGATTCATCATGCCGATGCTGCGATCAGGCATGACAGTAACCACGCCCGCCTCAAGATGCGCAATCGTCTCATCGAGTTCGTACCGCAATCCCGTGTCGGCGATCCGGATGGCCGCCCGCTCAAAAGCCATCGAAGTGGCGCGCGCCACCAGCGTCAACAATTCCCGTTCTTCATGGGAATAATCCGTTCCGCAGGCCTTTTCCCCCAGCACGACGGCGCCGAAGACGCGACCATGGCGCAGCAACGGCGCAGCCAGGCGTCCGTGGAGCAATTGCAGTTCCTTCAGCGCCTCCGGGCGGTTTTGAATGGCGTCGCGATCCATGAGGCTGGCGTGTTCGTCAAAACACCGCATCAGGCCGCTCCCATAACTGAGTCGCAGCGGCTGCGTGATTGCATCCGGAAGCCCTGAACTGGCCGCCACCCGCACCACGCCGTCCTGATCCAGCAACACGGCGCAACGCACCGCATCGAATATGTCCGCCGCAGATTCCACCAGGCTTTCACTCAGGCGGGCCGGATCGTCGCCATACATCGCGGCGCGGCTGAGCCACCGCAACGCCATCCGATGCTGATTCAACGCACCCAGTTCCGCGGGCGGCGCGCCATGCGCCGGCATTGGGGGGGGCGTTGCATTCTTACCGCGGGCGCACAGGGTTTCGACGGTCTCATGCAGCGCCTCGCACGAAAATGGCTTCACCAATACCGCATCCGCACCGGCCCGCGTCAGCCCCGCCTGGGTGACCAAGTCGCTTCGACAGGACAACGCGACCACGGGGGTGGTCGGGGCGATTGCTTTTACTTGTGCGAGCGCCTGCCCGCCCAGATTGGGGGCGTCATCCACCAGAATTACGTCCGCTTGAAGCGAAACCAGGCGTCGGCCGGCGGCATCCACCGTCGGCTCAAAGATCCGCAAGTCTGATTCGGGCAGTGCGGCCCGTAACGTCTCACAGAGCGACTGATTCGCGGCGATGACCAAGATCACATTCATGTGCTGATCCTTTCAATGGCCTCTGCATGCGGCGCCAGGGGAAAGGTGACCGTAACGGTCGTCCCCACGTTTACCACGCTGCTCACGTCTATTTCTCCGCCATGTTCCATCACGATGCCATGAACGACGGACAGGCCGAGGCCGCTCCTGTCCGTCTTGGTCGTGAAGAAGGGCGTGAACAGTTGTTCCATGTCTTCGTCGTGAATGCCGCAGCCGGTATCCGCCACGACGACGCGCACACAGGGCGTATCAAAAAGCGCCGGCTTCCCTTTGCGCACAAGATGCGTCCGCGCGTAGTCCATTCGGATGCTCAGTCGTCGCTGCGCGCCGCCTTCCATCGCGGTGATGGCATTCAACACCAGATTGAGAAAAACCTGGTGCAAATGCTGTTCATCTCCATGCACCGGGTGATGCATGTCCGGGAAATCCGTAAAGACTTCCACTTGCGCTTTCTTGATCTGGTTTTCCACCAGCGCGAGCACGTCTTGGATGATGTGGCGCAAATCATGCGCCGCGAAACGCACGGGCTTGGGTCGGGCAAAATCCAGCAGCCGGGAGACGATGGTGTCAATACGCTGCACTTCCGGCGGCACCACCTCGTTGAATGTCTTCCGGAAATCGGCATCCTCGAAGCGTTGTGGCAGTAATTGCGTGAAAGTCTTTATGGATTGCAGTGGGTTCTTGATTTCATGGGCCATGCCCGCAGCCATGGTGCCGATAGAACTCAGACGCTCCGCACGCTGCATGTTGGATTCCAGCCGCTTGATTTGCGTCATGTTATAGATGAGCACCATGGCTCCGCGCAGTTCGTCTTCGGGCGCGTCAAAGTAAGATGACGCCATCGCCACGGGAATGTTTTCACCGTCGGGGCCGATGATGACGGTCTCCACATCGCCGATGCTTCGCCGTTCGCGCAGCGTATAGCGGAGCAATTCGGTTGTCTTCGGTTCCAGCGCGTCCACGCTCATGCCGGGCCGGATATCCCCCAGCATCTCCTTTGCCTCTTCGTTCACCGTGGTGATAACGCCCGCATTGTCCACGGCCACCACCCCGCCCCGCATGCCGCTCATGATTCGCTCCAGGTGCAGGTTCACCTCTTTGAGTTTGCGGTAGAGGCGGGCGTTCTCGATGGCGGTGGCGAGCGCCGCTGCTATCGTGGCGAAAACTTCCACGTCTTCATTAATGTAGATGTCATGGGTGTTTTTCTCGCCCACCACGATCATTCCGAGCACCCCGGCCGTGGTTTTCAACGGCGACACCAGCCATGCGTCCATTTCCGCCAGATGATTCGCGAGGCGCATGCTGTCGCGGGTGGGCCGCCCGTGAACGATTTCCTCCAGCACCTGCGGCTCAGGATGTTTCTCCAGATATCGCAGCAGAAAATCCAGATTGATGTCCCGCTTTCCGATTTCTTCCCGGCGGGTCGAGTACTCCGTAATCAGCACGCCGGGTTCCTTCTCGCTCGCCAGCAATACCCGTACGTTGCGCGCGCCAATCGTGTGGTGGATGTCCTCGACGGTCCGTTCAAGCAGTTGGTCCAACTGGACGAAACGCGTTGCGTTGCGGCTGATGCGTTCAATGAACGCCTTGGAATCATATCGCCTGTGAAGCACCATCCGGTCCAGCAGCAACTGCACGCGTTCTTTCAGCGGCTGAATGACCAGCACCACCACCAGTGCGGCCAGCGCAGTGGTGAGCAAATCCCTGCCCCGTCCACCTGTGCTGATGAACCAGTGCATTCCGGAGACTACCACCAGAAAGGTCGCAATGACGAAGCCCGTTACGACCGCATAGACGGTTGTTCGGGAGAATATCACCCAGATGTCCAGAAGATGGTAGCGCAACATCGAATAGGCCAACCCGGCCACCATCAGTACGACAAAGCATGGACCGTAGACTTCCAGCGTCCCCAATCGCAGCGCAGGCGCCAACACATTCGTGGACAAAGCCAGCAGAGAGACGACCAGAAAACTTGTCAGGACATGCTCTATCTGTCGGCGTTGTATGCCGATGGACTGACGAACTTTCTGAATCAGATTTGAGAGCGAAAATGCCAGCGCAACCCCCGCAATCACGCCGAATCCATAGAAAATGGGGCCATAGCGCACCAGGGGGGGATGGTCAACAAAAAGTTCTACATGCTCAATGTACCAAGGGGTGAAGGCGCCGACGGAAAGAGCGACGGCGCCGCCATAGAGGAAGCGTAAGACCCACCGATTCCCTTCAAAGCGCTGATACGGG
This sequence comes from uncultured Nitrospirales bacterium, assembly GCA_964559065.1. Classification (GTDB taxonomy): domain Bacteria; phylum Hydrogenedentota; class Hydrogenedentia; order Hydrogenedentales; family CAILVY01; genus CALEDJ01. The sequence goes on from CAZLII010000014.1 coordinate 8,396, forward strand.
AAAATGACAATGAAATGGTAGAAGACCGCCGGCAGGAAACTGGCTACCACAAAAGTCATTCTTATCCAGAATGAGGCCATCAGGGGGGCGTGACTGTGAATAATGGCCAGCACCCCAAACGCCCAGAGCGACAGATTGGCGGTCAGCAGGGCGAAACGACGATGCGTCCGACGCCACGGATTGCTGAAAAATACTGCGCCGCCCAGCAATGCGCTGGAGAGCGCTGACAACAGGATCAGCGTCGTGGCCAATATGGGACTGGGTTGCATCATCATGCCACTCTCTTCAGCACAGTCGCGCTGTGGGTGCCGCCGAAACTGACCGCCACCGCCAGCGCAGCATGGATGTCGTTCTTTCTGGCTTGTTTGGGCACGAAATCCAAATCACATTCCGGATCGGGATCATCCAGATTGATGGTGGGCGGCACTACGCCTTCGTGCAGCGCCATTGTCGCGGCCGTCACGCCAAAAAGACCGCCCGCCGCATAGGACTGACCGATCATGGATTTCACCGCCGACACCGGCGCGCGATAGGCGTGAGCGCCCAGCACACGCTTGAAGGCGTTCGTTTCGCACCGGTCATAAATCTCAAGCGAAACCCCGTGCGCCTGAATATGATCAATGTCCTGCGGGAGCGTGCCCGCCTCGGACATCGCCGCCTGAATCGCCCGCGCCAGCGCCGTCCCTTCCTTCTCCAAAATCAGGGGATTGCCGCCTTCCGACGCTGAACCATTCCCGGATACCTCCGCCAGAATCCGCGCGCCGCGCGCGCGGGCGTAGTCGGCGCGCTCCAGCACCACCGTGCATGCGCCTTCGCTCAGCACGATGCCGTCGCGATACCTGTCAAACGGCCGCATGGCCTTTTCGGGTTCATCATTGCGTTTGGAGAGAATTCCCAGCGAGCAGGCCGATACGAATGAGGCCAAAAAGATCGGCGACTCCGTCGCGCCCACCACTGCGACGTCCGCCCGCCCCATCCTGATCTGGTGGCAGCCCCAGGCAAGCACATCCAGACCCGTCGCGCAGCCGCTTGCAATCGTGATGGCCGGACCGCGAATGCCGATGTCAATCCCCACGTGGACGGTGGCCGAATGGCCGGAAAACGCCGACGAGGCAAATTTGCTTACTTTCTTGAATCCGCCGGATTTGTACGCCTCCACGTAACCTTCCCAAGCCTCATCGGGGTTACCCACACTGGTGCCGACGGCAACTGCGATACGTTCCGGACGGTATCCCGCCGACGGCAGTGCGGCGTCCTGCACCGCCAGACGCGAAGCGGCCACGGCCTGGTGCACATGCCTGTGCCAGTGTTTTATGACGCTCTTCTTCATGAAATCTTCCGGGCGAAAATCGCGAAGTTCCCCCGCGATCTGACAAGGCAGCGCCGATACATCGAAGCGCTCCACCCGGCCAATGCCCGAACGTCCCGCTTTGATCGCATCCCAGAATGCTTCGCGCCCCATGCCGTTGCATGCCAGCGCGCCGATTCCCGTCATGACCACTGGTTCCCACTGCATATCGCTCTACTTTCACCGCTGTTGTCGTCCGGCCTTGGCGCGGCCCCGGATACGCGCAAAGAACCCGGCAATCACCGAAACCCAACTCCAGCCATGCGTCCAATGCGTCAGCGCCTTGGATATCGAACTGCTCCATGTCGGATTCATTTCACCACCGACCTCCAGGAAAATATCCCTTCCAAACGAGCGCACCACCGCAACATGGTTCTCAGTTGCCGACTGCCGCCAAGGTGGGCGCGAAGGGGCGAAAAACCGCCGATTCAACCGCAACGGCCGCGCGTTCATTAAATGTATTTGCCATTTTCGCCAGCGCCGATGCGTCTAATGTCGCCAATACCTCGCGCAGCCGGCGATAAAACGTCGCTTCATCGCCTTCGTAACCGGACACCCGCGCCATCAGAAATTCCTGCGCCGTACCGCCCGGGCATATGCCAAGTTCCACGATGTCATGCACCAAATCGGCATGTTCCATGGCCATCCGGCTCCGGCTCCAGCCCATCATGCGGTAGGGCAACACGGGGATGGCATCTGCTATAGACACATAGGGCGCATCCTGCCCAATGGCCCATAACGGAAAACAATCATGATTGATTCGATACCCGAATTCGGGCGCCCGGTGCATCCAGACCGAGTCCGGCTTCATCCTGGGCAGCGCAAAATGGGCCGCGCCCGGACGGCTGCGAATCAGTAACCGCAACGTTTCTGATCGTGTGTGATAGTCGTCCATCGGGCATGGAAACGTGCAGCGAAGCGTCACAAAGATGCCCGCTTTGCGGTATGCGCAGACTGCCCGCTCGATCTCCGACACGCTGAAATTGCGGCCGTAAAAATCTTCCAGCAACCGCTGACTTCCGGTGTCAACGGAAAAGCATATGCATCGGCATCCAGAGGCCGCCAGGGCCGCGGCCGCCGCTGGTTCCGCATGGCGGATCGCCCCCGAAATGCTGTACTGCATTCGCCAGCGCTGCGCCCCAATTTCCTTCGCCAGCCCCAGCGAGTGCGCCCCCGGCGTTTCAGTGCCGCGTATGTGGAAAGTGAATACGCCGAATTGTTTCATCAACAATGCGGCTTCAGAGCACACCGCAGCCGACGACCTCATCCGAAGCATTCCTTCGCCATGCGCCGCGCGGCGATCGCCATGCGCCGCGTGCAGCGCCCCCCGCGTTTGATCCACGGTGAACAGCAGGAACTTCCCATCTCCGTGCACCGCCGGATACGTCGCAGCGTCATAGCAGGGCATGGGCAGCGCATCCAGCGATACGCCGTTATGATGCCCCCCTCGACGGGGACGACCCGCATCCAGATACAACAAACCGGCAACCGAAGCCCACGCTGCTTCCTGTCTTATCCGGGACGCCCATTCCGCCACGACGACCTCTTCATCCCCTTCGATGGCTGCATCGAACACGTTCGACGCGCCAAGAAGAATCGCCCCGTAATCCCGCGCATGACGCCCCGCCACCGCCGTGCGGACAGCAGGCTGTTGCTCCCGAAGTTCCCGGCATACAGCCAAAGACTCCCGGAAATCCAATTCGTCATCCGCAAGAAACACCACGAAATCCAACGCCCCCGCACTAAGCAATTCAGATATCATCTCACGCCGTCGCCGGCGAACCGATTCCTGAACAAGATTTTCCAGAGCAACACCGAACGGCCTGCGGGAGACGCCGTCGCCCATGGCCATCCGCGTGCCAAACCCGCCAACCCTTTCCCCTTGCCTGACTGCCACACCCAGCCCCCCGGAAACAAAACGGCGCACCGCCCAGACCGTGCCGTAATCCACCACTTGCGTTTCGTGACCGGACGACAGCAGGGTCCCCGCCATTGCCGCCAATTCCCGGCGCGGCAATAATGACTCCGGCTTCAAAGGCATGCCCGGTATGTAGGCCAACACACTACGGGTCTTCATGCGGTCACCTTCCGATTCAGTCACCACGCCCAGTTTTCATGGAGACACCACAACCTGTGGTGAAATCCAAAGACAACAAACACTACATATCGAGATTTATCCTAGCATGAAGTTCATTTTTGCGCAAGTAAAAAATTCTATACCCCCGCATATTCCCCCTCCAATAATGCTTTAATTCCGTAAATATTTGGAGCAAAATAACTTACGCGGTAAGATAAATACTCATGTTTTCAATATATTGTATCACTAGACGGTACATTTCCTGTATATTGTGTGTCGCGTGATGCACGTTTTTGTGCATCAGGCAATGGGCGCCATTCGGGTTCTTGCGACATTCCAGCCATATGAAGCAGATGCCCAGCGATGAGTTCCGTCACTGCAAAAGGAACTAAGGGGGAGTGGGGCAATCTCTCGAATTAATAGTGCGCGTCACCCATGCCGTATTGCGTTGCTCAGAGACGCAGCGCACCGCTGAGTGAAGGCAATCCGAGGCGAATTGGAAATCCTCCAGATTGCCGCAGTGCGCTTCATTTGCCATAAGCGGGCAATAGGCAATTCAGTATAATCCCACTGATGCACAGTCTCCGCCCGAAATGTTACGATCATTGGACATACCAGCCTGTGGCATTGGAACGGGCTTGGGCGCTTTGCGTGTGCCTGAAATACCCCTCTGTGGTGCGGGTGAAACCGACCTGATGAGGTAGTCTTACGGTGTTCCTTGGATGGAGAATTCGGTACTCTCAAGTGACATTACTTGGTGAGAATGATTTTCTGCAGAGCCACTCCGGAGGAAACATGATGCGTGCGTAATGCAGAGAACGATGCGGACCCCGGCAGGGCATAAAAAGGAGGGGCGCACGGGCCTGGGAGGGGGGGAACTCCGACCCGTGCGCGGGGAGGAAATGTTCAGGGTAGTGTGTAGGGCTACCTGAGTGTGTGCATCCATACAAACGCAAAGGGGGGTTGCTGGGATGACACGGCGGGAGAATGGACTGCGCATGATAAAGCAAAGTTCGGAAAATGAAACAAATGCAGTTCCAGACAACAGATTCTTTTTTTTTGAAAGTTGGCCTGTATCTGTCTCAAAATAAATATGTTACCAAGGCCCGACGTCTTGCGTCATCCCGATGCCTGTGTTATACTCCCGGCGACTGATGAATCGCGCAATTGCCTTTGGATTGAGAAACGGACACGATGGCGGATATTCTGAGCCAAGAAGAAGTGGACTTGCTGCTGAGCGCCGTCTCGGAGGGGGATATTACCGCCGCAGAAGAAGAGGCGGAGGCTGCGGCCGAACTCCAGTTGGCCACCTACGATTTTCGCCGGCCCGAGCGGATTTCAAAAGAACAACTCAAGGGACTTCAAAGCCTTTTCGAGGCGTTCGCGCGCGAAGTCAGCATTCTATTCCCGCCCTTTCTGCGCACTGTGGTTCGGGTGGACTTGATTTCGATTGACCAACTCACCTATGACGAATTCATCCTATCGGTGGCCCGCCCCACCTCATTGTCCATCATTAATATGGCGCCCCTCGAAGGGACGGCGGTGCTGGAACTCAGCCCTTCGATGGTCTTTCCCATCGTGGATCGCGTGCTGGGGGGGAAAGGCGCGACACTGGCGGAAACGCGGGAACTGACGGAAATCGAGGACCGCATCATCCAGCGCATTGTGATGATGATGCTGGACAGTCTGAAGCGTTCCTGGGAACAACTGATTGAATTCAATTTGAGCGTGGCGCAACAGGAAAACGATCCCCTGATCGTGCAGATCGTGGCGGGCAGTGAGATGGTCGTGCTGGTGGGCTACGAAATCCACATCGGCGAAACGGTAGGCGCCATGAATTTCTGCATTCCGCTGATGGTGTTGAATCCGATTCTGGACCAGATTTCCCAGCAGGCGCATTTTTCCCGCAAGATGGCGCCGGAGTTGGCGAAACTGGCGCGGGCGGCGATAACGAAGACCATGGTGAAGGCAAAACTCCCTATTGATGCAATTCTGGGGCACACGCATATCAGCCTGGAGCAAATCGCCCACTTGCAGATGGGCGATGTGATTCTCCTGGACAGTTCCCCCCAGGAACCGATCACGCTGGAGGTCGGAGGCGTGCCCAGGTTCAAGGCGGTTCGCGGAAGACGCGGCGAGCAGAGCGCCGTACAGATTATCTCCTTTACCCAGGATTAGAGGATGTCGGTATGAAAGCAGACGCGGCGAAGGTCATTGTGCAAGGCTTTCTGAAGGGCGTGTTCGATGTGTTTGACGCGATGCTCTCGCTGCATTTCGAGCACAAGGTCGAGGAAATCCTGGAAATTGCATCACACCAGATTGAAGACCTGCTCATCAAATGTCCGGTGGTCTTTCAAGGACGTGCCACAGGCGGCGAAGGGGCCGCCCTCCTGTTGTTTTCCGAAGCCGACGCTGTGCGGATGGCCGGCATAATGCAGGGAAAAGAATCCGAGCAAAAGACTTTGGACAATGCCGCCCTGGCAATCCTGCGGGAGTTTGCCGAGGCCGCACTGGGCGGCGCTGTCAATAGCCTGAGAGAACTTGTGGAAAAAAGTGTGGAGCCGTTGAACCAGACGCAGGCCGCTGTTTTCGACGTATCCGGCGCCAAAGCACTGATGGAATTGGTCGGTCCGAAACCCACGGCGGCTTTGTTCAGTTTTGACGCTGGCGAAGACTTTTCAGGCGAAGGGGCATTGGTTTTTAGCGCATCCCTGGAGCAATGGGTGCCGGAAAGAGTGCTTAAGGGCGGGATTCCTGAAGACAGGAAGACGAGCGCATTGACCCCGGACGAAGTGTCGGATATTCTGCGCGGCTTTGCTGCGGAAGGGGAGCCGGCGCTCGCGGGCGCCCCGGGCGCGGCGGAACAGCCCCGTAATCTGGACATGGTGCTGGATATCCGGTTGGAAGCCACCGCCCGCCTGGGCCGCGTGGAAATGCCCATCGCCGAGATTCTCAACCTGGGGCCGGGTTCCATCGTCGAGGTTGGCCATCTCGTGGACGAGCCGGTGGAACTGCTCATCAACGACAAACTCATCGCGCGGGGCGATGTGGTCGTGGTGGATGAAAAATTCGGGCTGCGCATCACGGAAATTATCAGCACGCGGGCCAGGATTGAAAGCCTCCATTGAAATTGCACGACGAGAAAGAACTCTGGATTCGCTACAAAGAATACGGCGATGAAGGGGCGCGGGAAGCGTTAATCCTGGGCCACATGCGGACTGTCAAATATATCGCCGGCCGCATGGCCATCCATGTCCCCCCCAGCGTCGAAATCAACGACTTGATCGGCTGGGGCATCATGGGGCTGATGGACGCCATTGAGAAGTATGACCACAAGCAGGATGTCAAGTTCGCCACCTATGCCTCCATCCGCATTCGCGGCGCCATCATAGACCAAATCCGGACGCTGGACTGGGCGCCCCGCTCCCTGCGCAGCATGGCGCGCAGAATCGGGGCCGCCAGGGAAAAGGTCCGCCATGAAAAGGGCGCCGAGGCCACAATCAGCGAAATCGCCGAAACGCTTGGCGCATCCGAAGAACAGATAGATGACGCCATCCAGCATCTTCAGACCGCCCATATACTCTCGCTGGATGATTACCTGCCGTCAGAGGATGACGGCCAGGAAGGGCGCAAACAGAGCATCGTCATCAATGCTTCCGCGCCGCATCCAGGTCGCCTGGCCGAGCAGTCGGAACGCGTGGAACGCCTGGTTCAGGCCATCCTCCAGTTGCCCGATCAGCAGCAAAAAGTGTTAAACTTATATTACTACGAAGAATTGACGCTCAAGGAAATCGGGGCTGTCCTGGACGTGTCGGAATCGCGCGTTTGCCAGATTCACGGCGCGGCCATGAAACGCCTGCGCAAGGTCATGCAAGAGGAACACTGATGCCTCAGCCCATTGACCCCAATACGGAACTGGCGCGCATCAGCGCAGCGGAACGTATTCAGCAGATTGCCGATCGCGCCTCGCTGGCCGCGCAGACGCGGCACGCCGCGGAAGCAATCCAGCAGCAAAGTGACACCGAAACGCAGGTCGCGCAGGCCCGGCAGAAAAGCGAAGAGGTCAACGAAGAGCTCAGGCGCAGGAACCCTTTTTCAGGGCGAAAACGACGCAAATCCGACAAGGATCATGAAGAGGAACATCCGGAACACCACGGACCTTTGGATGACGCGGAAGGCCGGCATCTGGATGTGACGATTTAGACGTAATGCGGGGAGAACAACGGCTCGTCGGCCCAAGGCGACAAAAGGCGGGAAAATGGCGTTTCAAAGCGTGGTGATGCTGAGCCTGCTCAGCGTGGCGGGATGCGCCCTGATAGCCTTCCTGCTGCTCGTCTTCCTCTACCGCCGTAATGAGAAACGCCAAAAGGAACTGCTGAAACAGACCCGCCTCGATATCGCGGACATGGCCATCCTCTTTCAAACCATGCGCGACATCATCGGCCAGCAAAAGGCCCTCGCCAGGCAATTCAACCAGGCGATCGATCAGAAAACGGCCGGCGTCAAAACGGTCCTCGCGCAAAGCATCGCGAAGAATGAGCGGCTCTACGAACAACAACAGGCGCTGCTCGGGCAAATCCAGGAGGCCCAGGCACAACTCCAAAGCCTCCAACGCCAAATGGCCTACCTCGACGAGACGGTGGCGCGCCTCAAACAATCCGCGCCGGGCGGGAGTGTCCAAGAGGAAATTGCCCCGCCGCCTCCACGGGAGAACGCGCCAGAGACTGAACCGGAACCCCCCGCCTCTTCAGCGTCTTCGGAATCCCGGTCCCCCGCACAAGAAGAAGACATGTCCCTCGCGCGCGCCCGCAACGCCGTACTGGAGGCGACCTTGGACGAATGGCGCGATCTGGAACTGGATGCAGCATCTCCGGAGACAGAAGAGGAAGCGCCGCCGGAAGCCGTTCCAGAACAGATCGATCATCCGCAGGCGGCCCGCGATGCCTTTCGCGCGCTGCTTGACATGGAAATGTCTCCGGCATCCCCTCATCCGGGAACGCACCCGCCCGAGCCTCTGGAAACCGCCGAAGCCTCTCCCGATGGCAATGGCGGCAAGACCATGGTCGCGTTGCAGAAGCGCATCCTGGAATACAGCGAAGCCGGCATGAGCATCGCTGACATCTCTCGGGAACTCGGCATCGGCAAGGGCGAAATCCGTCTGATGCTCAGCCTCGCGAAACAACGCCGCGCATAACAAGCCACCGAATCAATAATGGATAATGCAGCATGTTGGCTGACGGCATACACGCGAATGGGATAATGATTACGGGGGCGCTACGCGCCGACGCGGGACTTCGTCCCGGCCAGGTGTTCTCCGTCCACGTGCAGGGCGCGTCGGGGAATCCGTTTATTCAACTTGGCGCGGCCCGCATCCCGCTGGCCGATTACCCGCAAATGACGCCGGGCATGGCGGTACGGGCGGAGGTGCTCGGAACGGGGGACGCCCTGCAGATACGCATCAGTCCGCAGATGCAATCTCCAGCGCAGTCGTCTGGAATCCCCGTCGCGGCGCCGCCTGCGCAGGGGTTGATTACGGAGGTGCTGGCCGCAATGAACGCCTTGAACGCCTCCGAATCCGCGCCGAGGCTGCTTCCCGCACAACTGCCCCAAGGCGCCGAAGCATTGCAGCATCTGTTCAGTCTTTTCCTTTCCCGCGATACCGTGGGAAGCAGCCTGGACAGGCTTTCAGCCCTGCTATCGCAAGCCGCGACGGCCGGCGCGATTCCCAGGGATACGGCAGCATATTTCGCCGCACTGGCGGTGCAAGTCCGCACCACGGAGGCGGAGGGCTTTCAGAAACTTCTGGAACGACTCG
>CAZLII010000015.1:0-17556 GCA_964559065.1 uncultured Nitrospirales bacterium
TTTGGGATCAGGCGTTGTGATTCATTGTACATTGTGTCAGAGGAGGTGAGGGGAACAGTTTCTTGTGGCGGTCGGGCTTGAGTATCCAGTGGGAGGCGATTTGCGGGGTGAGCGAACTCGTGGCCCACGTGTCCAGCACATCCGGGTCGCCGGTGAAGCCGCCGGGCGCGTCGCGCTGCTCCTCAGTGAAGCCGTCCGGGGTGTCGGAGAGCGGGTCCACGGGCAGGCGGTTCATGTCGGGCAGAATCTTCTGGTCGTAGCGGACCATGCCGTGTTCGTCGAGGCGGTACCAGACCGGAATCGGCACACCGAAATAGCGCTGGCGGCTGAGGCACCAGTCCTGATTCAGGCCCTCCACCCAGTGTTCATAGCGTTTGACCATATAATCGGGGTGCCACTGAATTTTCCGGCCCTGCGCGATGAGCGCGTCCTTCTTGTCCATGAGCCGCGTGTACCATTGGCGGGTGGGAACGAGTTCCAGCGGGCGGTCGCCTTTCTCGAAAAAGCGGATAACATGCGTGATAGGTTGTGGCGGGCCGGCCAAGGCGCCTTCAGTCTTTTCGGCGATTTCGATGAAGATTTTTTGCGCTTTCTTGACGTTGTGCCCCGCCAGTTGCGCATAAGCGGCGTTCGCCGCCTCCGAATTGCGGCTTTCCCAGCCGGGGGAACCGAAGGTGACGGGCGTGAGGCGGCCGTCGCGCCCGATAATCTGGCGCAGGGGCAGGTTAAACGCGCGCCACCATTCCACGTCGGTTTGGTCGCCGAAGGTGCAGACCATCACCACGCCGGTCCCCTTTTCCGGGTCCGCTTTCGGGTCGGCCATGATGGGGACGGGCACCTGAAAGACCGGGGTGACGGCGCATCGGCCGACGTACTTGCGATAGCGATCGTCGTCGGGATGCACCAGCACCGCCACGCAGGCCGCGAGCAATTCGGGGCGCGTGGTGGCGATTACCAGACTGTCCTCGGAGGCTTCCACCCCGAAGCGCAGATGGTGGTAGGCGCCAGGGACCTCCTTGTCCACCAGTTCCGCCTGGGCGATGGCGGTCTGGAAGTCCACGTCCCAGAGCACGGGGCGCTCGTCCTGATAAATCTCGCCCTTGGCCAGCAGGTCCAGAAAACTGTACTGCGACAGACGGCGGCAATGCTCGTTAATGGTGGCGTATTCTTCGTTCCAGTCATAACTCAGGCCGAGTCGGGTCCACAGATGACGGAAAGCGGCTTCATCTTCCTTGGTGACCTGGTCGCAGAGTTCGACGAAATTGCGCCGGCTGATGGGGATGGGTTCGCCCTTGCGGGCGCGCTGTGGTTTGAATTCGGGGTCATAATGCAGATGCGCCTCGCATTTGACGCCGTAGAGATTCTGCACGCGGCGCTCGGTGGGCAGACCGTTGTCGTCCCAGCCGATGGGGAAAAAGATGTTCCTGCCGCGCATCCGCTGGTAGCGCACGATGAAGTCTTGGTGCGAATAACTGAACATGTGGCCGACATGGAGCGAGCCGCTGACCGTGGGCGGGGGCGTGTCCACCACGAAGGTTTCTTCCCGGCTTCTTGTGGGATCATACGCATAGATGCGTTGTTCTTCCCAAATCCGTTGCCAGCGCGCTTCCACTTCCTTGGCATCAAATCGTTTTGGCAGTTCCATCATTGACTCCGTCGCATCAACAGCAATTCCTATCACCTGTCATTGCGAGCGGTGCGGCGCATGGTGCCGTTGAGCGAGGCAATCTTGGAAAACAACGCATTGTGTTTCACTCAGATTGCTTCGCTACGCGTTGCATCGCTTGCAAAGACGAGACCGGATGCTCTCTTCGATAAAAGACTACCCGCATGGGTGCATCCTGGGAGATGGGAAAAGTATAGCAAATCGCCGGATGGGATGGCCAATACGCTGCAAATCAGAGGTTGAAACCGAACAATCCGTAGGCGACAACCAGATTCCGGAGGAAAACAAGCGGTGGATGGATCAGCCTTCCTCCAACGAGGATGGCAATCAACAAACCGAAGGGGCCGATCTGCTGCAACATTCGCTTGCCTGACGGCGGCAGGAAATAGGCCAGCACGTGGTGACCGTCCAGCGGGGGCAGCGGAATGCAGTTGAACAACATCAGCACCAGGTTGATGACGACCATGTACAGGGCAATCATCGCCGCGGGGGACTGCACAAGTTCCTCGACCGTGGTAATGCCGGACGCCAACACCGTAATCCGCAATACGAAGGTGAAAGCGATAATCAACAGCAGGTTGGAACCGGGACCCGCCAGCGCGATCAGCATGGGGTCGCGCCGGATATTGTTCAGGTTGCGGGGATTGAATGGCACCGGCTTGGCAAATCCGAACAGAAAGGGGAAGCGGGTCAGCATCATCAGCAGCGGCATAATGACCGTGCCCAGGGGGTCTATGTGTTTCAGCGGGTTGAGGGTGAGCCGCCCCATAAGCCGCGCCGTGGGATCGCCGCAGCGATCGGCCATCGCTGCGTGCGCCGCTTCATGCACGCACAATGAAAACAGCAGACAGGCATATTGCATTAAAATGACTGGAAAATCTATGGCCACTGACATGTCCTTTGTAAAACCCGCGATTGCCAACGCGATTCAAGTATAGAGAAGTACAGTGTGACTATGCAAAAATGCGCTTGGTTTCGGGGGATTATTTGCCTGGAGCCGGCAAAGGACAACAAAGACAGCAAGGACAGCAAGGACAGAGGAAACAGCGGCGAAATCAGATGGTTCTTGCAGAAAACAGTTCCCGGCGAGAGGTCAGGTTGACATGAATCAGTACGTGTTTTCGTGGGCGTGGGTGTCGGAGCGGCTGGATGCGGCCTTGCGGCTTGGACCGGGGGCTGATCCGGCGAAGCGCGCTGCGACAATACGCACATTTCTGTCGTTGTTCGCCAAACCGCAATATGTCCAGTACAATCCCGGCGAATGGCTTCTCGCCAACAGCAAGGCTTTCCTGGAAGAGCATCGTGAGTTGTTTGTGGACCCGATGTCGGATTGCGCCGGCGCGCCGGACCGCGTGCTCGCGCTGTTGGGCGTTTTCGCCGATGCGTTTGTACTGGAAGAAGACGCCGCGCTGGTCTTCGAGGTCTGTGAAGAGGAGGAACGCGGCGCGAAGATTCCGCGCATTGGGATGGGGTTGGCGGGACCGGGGCGCGTGAACGAGTGGTTTCTTCTGGGCGACTGTTTCCGCATGTCCTTCGAGGAAATTTCCGCATGTTGGACGCTGGCCACGCGCGACGGCCGCGTTGACCTGACCGAGAACGGCATGGACCTGCGCCTGCGCGGCATGCGCCTGGCCCCGGAACCTTTGCCGGAAGTCCAGTCGTTGATCGAAATCCTGGATACGACGCCGCCGGAGATTGCGCTGCGGACCCTGCGCGAACGCATCGCCGAAGCGCGGCCGCCCGATCCGATAGACATCAGAAAGGCGACTGAAAAGGTGTTGGCGGACCGGGAGGAAATACTGCGGCGGGAGTCCATTCATGTTATCCAGGAAATTCCGGCCAGCCTCCCCCCCATACTGTTGGACCGCCGCGAATGGAAGATGATGATACTGCATCTAACGGAATGGGCTGTCTGGGCGCTGACCCCGGCGGGTTCAATCATCCTTTCGGCGGAATACAACGCTGGAGATCGGGAGATGGCCTTCCACATCACCTTGAAAACCAAGCATGGCGCGATTCGGAACACCGTGCACCGCGAGGCGATGCTGGACGCCGTAGCGGTGATGGCCGGGCGGGTCACATGGACCCCGGGGATTCAAGAAGATAAAGGAACTGCTTGCACCCTCTTTCTGCCTGATCCCGTGGGCCGTGACCTGGACGATTGGATGCCGGGATGGGAAGCGTTTTCAGAGGGAAACCGCCGGATGCTGCGCCTGCTGAAAAGCGGGTCCGTGCAGTTGCCAGAAGATTTCGTCCTCAACGGTGTGCTGGAGTCGGAGTTGGAACGCCTGTTGTGGGCGCGGCTGCAAAGCCCGGCGGCCCGCAATGTCGCCAATGAGCGTCTTGACCACGCCGGGCATGCGCCCGGCGGCGATACGGCGCGGCGCAAGAAGGCGTTGACGCAGATCGCGCGCGGCAAGCCCAAGAAGGAACTCTGCGCCCCCACCTACGCCGCCGAATTGCTCTGGGCATTCCGCGAAGACGACCGGGGACGCGCCGCCCTCGGACTGGCCCACAGTCCCCCGGCAACGATTGAACGGTTCTGCGCCGGATTGATCGAAAATCCCCCGGACCATGCTGCATCACTGCGGCTGCTCGCGGAGATGATGGGAAAAGAAAGTTGATGGGGATAGATGCTTGTGGATGCGCGAAGAATTTCTGGGCGCGTTGGATATCCCCTATATTGGCATCAAGCCTGTCGCCACCTTGGGTGCTTTGTTGCGATAAGTGGCATGTACTACTTCCTCTTCGAGGGGGTGAAAATCCTGTTCCAATTGCAGGTACTCTTCGGACATCTCGCGGCACCCTTCAACCACGGCACGCGCCAATTCCTGGCGCTGCTGTTCTGCGACCCATTCTTTCAAGAGATGAGCCACAAGAGCGCTGCGCCGCCCTGGAGGTACCGCTGCCTCGAATCGCTTTATCGTTTCATCAGGCATGGCATAGGTCCGCTTCACAACCGTCATGGCTGGTGTCCTCCTATTTGTTACCATCAAGCCATACTATTTTGCCATAATTTCTTGCAATAAACAAGATTCGCCATGCTTTGTTCTTTACCCTGTGTCGACCGCGCTTATTTGTCAAAGCGCCACAACCCTGCGCGGCGGGCGGCGTCGTAGGCGGCGTCGAGTTCCTTGCTGGAGGCGCGCCGGGCGATGCCGTCATAACGGGGGTCTCGACCCACGTGGTTGGCGGGGCGGTATTGGGCCATGATGTTGACGAAGGTGTCGGGGGAGATTTCCTGCGCCAGCCAGTCGAAGATGGCGGCGGATTCCGCCGACATGCCGGGCATGACCAGGTGTCGCACGAGCACGCCGCGCCGCGCGATGCCGTCGCGTCCAAAACGCAGCACGCCGGTCTGACGGTGCATTTCCCGGATGGCGTCGCGGGCGCATTCGGGGTAGGCCGGGGCTTGGGAATACAGGGCGGCGCTTTCGGAATTCCAGAACTTGAAGTCCGGCATGTAAATGTCCACCAGACCGTCGAATTGCCGCAACGTATCCACGGAATCGTAGGCGCTGGTGTTGTACACAATGGGAACTTTCAGTCCCTTGGGGATCGCGGCGATGATGGCTTCCAGGGTTTGCGGGGCGACGTGTTCCGGCGTGACAAAATTGATGTTGTGGCAGCCCGCCTGCTGCAATTCCAGCATGAGGTCGGACAGCATGTCGGGCGGGTATTCCGCGCCGGTGCGCTGCTGGCTGATGTCGGCGTTCTGGCAGAAGACGCAGCGCAGGTTGCAGCAACTGAAGAAGATCGTGCCAGAACCGCGCACGCCGCGCAGGCACGATTCCTCGCCGAAATGGGGAAACGCGCTGGCCACGCGCGCATAGCGCCCGGTGTGGCAGTAGCCTTCCTCGCGCTGCATGCGGTCGGCCCCGCAGATGCGCGGGCAGGCGTGGCATTCGCGCAGGGATTCGTGCGCCCAAGCCAGGCGCGCCGCCAATGCGGCTTCACCCAGTTTTAGGTAAGCGGGTTCAAATGGGTCCAGCACAAAACGCGGGTCAATCCCCTCCCCCGCCGTCTCCGCGTCCTGCAAGAAAAAGTTCATGAACCGCTCAATTCCTCGATCAGCGCGTCTGCCGCCGCCTTGGATTTCAGCGCGGCCAGCCGCGCGCCGCTTGCGCCCAGCGCGGTCAGGCGCTTGATTTGATCCGCCGTGGGCGACAGGTGCAGGTCCTCTATCAAACGCGCCGCATCCGCCTTGCTGCGCACCCCGGCCAGTTGCCGTTCCGTCGCGCCGAGGCGCTTGAGATAGGCCCATTGCTTCTCCGTGGGCGGCTCGCCGCGCTGACGCTTTTCCTTGAGTTCGTCAATCAACGTCGAAGCCCGCTCACGGTCGAGGTCTTGCAAGACCTGTTCAGGCGCGCCCAGGGCGCGAAGATAGTCCAACTGCTTGTCCGACGCGGGCTTGGGCGGCCCCAGGCGCGGGTCGGGCGCCGTCTCATCCGCCACGAGGCTCGCCGCCTGCGGCGTCGTCACGTTCGCATCGCCGATAAGCGCGATGCGCCCGCCGCACTTGTTGCACCGCCCGCGTTGCCCAAGATACGTCTCCGGCACCTTCAGCAACTCATCGCAATGCGGACACAGAAACAACAACATCTTCACGGTTCCATTCATGCCCGACACGCCCTCCATGACATGCCATTAGTATACCCCGCCGCAGCCCCCGGCGCGAGGCAGGCCATCCGGTTGTGGGGTCGCACAAGCGGACCAAACGCCAAAGGCAGATGAAATCTCGCGCGGGGGCTATTCAAGGTTGCTTGGAGGGATGCTCCAAAGAAACACAGATTGCATTCGGAAATGACATGGGCTATGCTCATCCCTAAAAGTACATTCGCGTTCGGTTGATACGCGGTTCCATATTGCTGGATTCCCGCCTGCGCGGGAATGACGAGTTTCGCAAAACGGGACATTTTATCCCGTCATTCCCGCGCAAGCGGGAATCCAGAACAATTCCTGCAACCATCGAATTGCCTGTAAACATTGCGCATGGCCACCCTGTGAACTTGCTTAACCGAACACGAATGCATGAAAGTGAAATGAGGCTTCATTCCATATATTTGCGCGGCTGAATTCGCGAGTACCGAACATGACTCCAGAACAGTTCTTCGATTGGCAGACCTCCGGCGGCACGAACGACGTGATGCGCCTCATTGACTGCCTGGAACGGGCGGACATCGCCTGGTGCGCCATCGGCGGACTGGCCGTCAACCACTGGGCGAAGAACCCCATGGTAACGCAGGATGTGGACATCGTTGTGGCGGCGGCGGATGTCGAACGAGCGATCAAACTGCTGAAGGAGGCAGGGTTTCACGCAGAACGCTTCGATGGGTCTGTGAACTTCAAAGGGCAATCCGCGCTCAGCATCCAATGCAGCACCGAGCCGTTCTACCGCGAATTTCCCGCCCGCGCCGTCCCCGCCGACGTCCACGGCATCCTCATGCGTGTCGCATCCCTGGAAGATACGATCCACGGAAAAATGCGGGCCTTGGCGGACCCCGCCCGCCGGCAAAGCAAACGCATCAAAGACCTCGCCGATATCGCCCACCTCGTCGAAGCACACCCCCAACTCTGGGACTTGCTCAGCGATGAACTTAAAGGACAAGTGAAACGGCCAGAATGAATAGCCATCGAAATAGGGATTCAGACGCTTATGCACCCAGATTTGCCTATCACCAAATTGGATGAAGACCTCTATGAACGAGGCCATTTTGCCCGTCATCTTGCCTCGTGTCTCCTGTTGCCTGAAGGAGCGCCATCCATCGTTGTCGGCATCGAAGGGAAATGGGGGGAAGGAAAGACTTCATGCATCAATATGATTCGTAAAATCCTCTCTGAAAACGAGGAAAAACCAATTATTGTTGATTACTCGCCATGGCTTATTTCCACACTTGACAGTTTGATAGAGGGATTCTTTGTACAACTTGCAGCCACAGTTGGAACATCCGTAAAAGGAGCAAAAGCCACAACCGCGACGACAAAAATTCTGCAATTCGCGAAAATGCTGGCACCTATAAAGCTTGTTCCCGGCGTGGAACCATGGGGAGCTATTGTAGAAAGGATAATTTCCTCTGTGGGGAACGCAACGCAAGCCGGGATCAATCTTATGGACCTCAGCCTGCAAGCACGAAAAGAGGATCTTCAACAACATCTTGGAAAACTGCGACGCCCGATTGTGGTCATAATTGATGACATTGATAGATTACCGCCTGAACATGTTCGCACAGTATTTCAAATGCTGAAGGCTGTAACCGACTTTCCGCGCGTCGCATATCTGGTAGCGTATGATCCGATTCCCGTATCTCAAGCACTCTCATACAACGGAATCTATGATGGTCGCCTTTATCTGGAAAAACTAGTCCAAGTCTCCTATCCTTTACCCCGTCTCTCCTTTGTTCATCGCAAAGATCATTTAGAATTTGCTGTAAATGAAATACTGATTTCACTTAAGATTGTGTTATCGCAAATTGATCAACAGATATGGAAGGATCTTTTACATAAATCTGACGCCATCAGATTGCTTTCCACGCCTCGTGATATTACTCGCCTTATAAACCGATTGCATTTGAGTCCTGCAAGCGTAAAAAATGAAGTTTGTTTTGCAGATATTGTCGCCTTCCAAATATTAGAACTTAAATATCCAAGTATTTCCCAAAAAATTAGGCAGGAGCCAGAGATTTTTCTTCAATCTCATTATCTTGATGATGAATTGTGCTCTAAAAATATAGAACAGTATATCAATATACGCGAAATGAAAGAAGAAAAGCCTCACGCAATCCTTAATGAATTACAAGGTAACACAGATTATTTGGAACGCGAAAGAATAGGCATAAGATCTTTATTGGGTTTTATGTTTCCAATGACAACAGCCACTCAGAATTCATATCCTGAACTGCCGAAAGGCGTGAACAGAATATGTCAACCTGATGCAATTAAGAAATTTTTACATAGTGGACCGACTTCTATAGCAAGATCTAGTAGTGTAGCGACGAGATTCTTAACACTTCCTGAGGAGAGAGAGGGAATACTGGATGAGTGGATTACGGATAGTGACATTGCGGACTGGTTGTCATTTGTACAAACGTTTTTTGTATATATCCGCGTAAATGATCCCAAAGGTCTCGTATCTTTATTGATAAAGAAATATAGACCTGATACTTCACTTGATGGGCTTGATCGAGAAATAGCCCGGTTTATTTACGATCTTATAAAAGTACTCGAAGAAAACGAAAGAAAGGACTTGTTGATAGAAGTGATAGAGTGCCCGCATGCACTTGATATATCCCACGCACTACTGGTTAACATGCTTTTCGATGCAGGCATTTGGGAAAATGGTGTTTATCGCTCTGATGACAATGAGGCAAAGAAATACCAGAAAATTACTGATCTTCCTGTACCTCACGATGATCTTTATAATATCAAGGGTTTGTGGCTGAAGACAGTACGTGACGCATTCAAAGACGACTATATTATATATAATACACGAGATCCAATAAGTATTTTTTACCGTTTTGGACAACTCAATAACAATGTTTTTGATGAGATAACACAGTACATACAGGACCGAATGGCAGACATTAATTGGCTCAGGAGGTTTATGCCTTGTCTATATAATTTGCATGAGAGGCCCCCTTTTTTGCCCGAGGGCTTCTTTGAGCATGTCCAAGAAAACCTTTCTGATGATCCAGACGTACAATTATTCTTGAGAAAACACGCTGCGACATAAGAAACGATGTTTACTGCACATCATACCCGGCGATGCCGTCTTTGGTGAGGTTGGGGTTGGGGTTGCCGTCGTTGGCGGGGCGGATTTGGGCGGCGTCGAGGAATTCGATGTGGCCGTCGGTGAAGAGGTAGAGGCGTTTGCCGCCGGGACCGAACCATCCCTGGTCGTTGTCCCATGCGGCGTGGTTGGCGTACCACTCCCCGATGAGGATTTTGCGGGTGGGATGTCGGAGTGCGGCGCTGGTCTGGGAGACGGCGGGGAGCGGGTCGCTGTAATTGCCGGCGACGGTGGTGATGCTGTTGATCTGTTCGGGGGAATGGTAGAAGGCCATGGAATAGGCATAGGAGGTGCGTTCGAACACGTCAACGCTGCGCTGGCGGGTGTCGGAGGGACAGTAGAAGACGCCGGGGCGGTCCTTGTCGCCGGGGATGTAGGGGGCGAGGAGGCGCCGCCAGCCGCGCCCCATCCAGAGCCAGTATCCCGGCGACTTGTCCAATGGCGTATCCTGCCACGCGGGGTAGGTGTCCTTGTGTTCGAGCAGGTAGCACTCGAACGCGATATAAATCTGCCGGAGGTTGTTGACGCAGGCCGTGCGTTTCGCCCCCTCGCGTGCGCGCGACAGGGCGGGCAGCAGCAGTGCCGCCAGAATGCCGATGATGCCAATGACCACCAGCAACTCGACCAGCGTGAAGCCGCGCCCGCGTGTCCGCCTGATTCGCGCGGTGTCACGGGTTGGATTATCATAAAATTCGGATATCATGGCGGTATATTATCGCAAAATGGCGTTTTTGGATAAACCTTCAGCCGAATGGCGCACCGTTATTCCGTTTGGTCGGATACTTACCGACCCCCGTCTGTGTTCCAGGAAACAGGTACGAGATGTTTGGGCGTGCTTATACGGATAATATCCCCCGGCGCTTCGCGCCTTCCCCCTTCAAAGGGGGATTTTTTGGGGGTCACGACGAACACCTTTGGAAAAATTCTACTCATTTTCCTCAAACGCCACAAGCCGCCGCAGTTCCCCCGTTCACAGGATGCAGCAAGCGACATACGTCGCTCCCCCCCTTCGCGGCAGGTGTGTGCACTTCCGATGTTAGCGAATCTTCAGCCGATCAGGCGGCCCAGGACGCCATTGATGACGGACACGGGGTGTTTGTCCGGATAGCGGTGCCATTCCACATGGCCGTCGAGGTACAGCACATTGCAGCCGCCCGGCATATGCGTAAAATCAACGTCCTCGTCTATCTGGTCCCACATGATGGCGAGTTCGCTCTGGGCTTTGGCGCTGGCCGCCGGATTATTGATGTCCGTGATGAGGAAACGCTCGATGCCTTCTCGCAGGCGGTACACCGTGTTGCCGCCGCCATTGCCATACACACGCAGGGGCTGACCGCTCAACGCCTCAATGCGTGCAATCTCCTCAGAGAAATAACCCCGCGCGACAATTTCCAGCACGACGAGGTCTATATTCGCCAAGTCGCTATCCGCTGCGCGGGCGTAGTTGGCTGCGGTGGGATAGCCGCCGACGAGGAATTCCTCATAGACCAGCCAGCCTATTCCGGTCAGCCAGACAAAGGCGTCCTCCGCCGCATATCCGTAGTACACGTAACTCCGGTCTTCGAAATGCGTCGGGTCCAGGGTGCGGTCAGGGCCGGTACACCATCTCCCTTCCGGACAAATAATGTAATCGTGCGCATAGGAGTTGACATCGGACGGGCAGAAATAGATGTTCATGTCCGACAGGTACTCCGGATAAATCGTCTCGCCTGCCGGACAACACACCCATCCCTGCGCGTTCGGTTCCGCCATGTTTGCTTCCGTGCCCATCGGCGGGAATTTCTGCCCCGGCGATTCGTTGGCGTACATCTTCATCACCAACCCCCATTGTTTCAGGTTGTTCTGACAGGATGAACGCCGGGCGGCCTCCCGCGCGCGCGCCAGGGCGGGCAACAAGATCGCCGCCAGAATGCCGATGATCGCGATCACCACCAACAGTTCGATCAGGGTAAAGCCTTCCACGTTTTCCGTTCTTTTCTTCTGGTATTTCATGTTTTCCTCCTTTCTTTGTCTCAAAGAAGCCATGGTATTTCACCATATCTTTAGCCTTCTCTATTTTATGCCAAACAGCCCCGTTTGTAAATCAGTTTTTTCAGACCTTATTTTGGGAAAACAGTTTTCGAGGCGGTCCTTTGCGGAAGGGAAACGGCGCATGGCGCCTGTCGAGGCGGCATTGGCGAACTTAGCGAGTGACACGGTGAGTCTCTGTCGAGAGACGATTATATTTTGAATGCGCTGCGCAACGGCAACGCTTTTTCTACCTTGCCGCTGTACTTCATCATTCCCTGCATGACGGCGGTTTCGATGCGTTTCTTCCCCAGCAGGATGGCGGCCCAGACGCCTGCGGGTACGGTCAGGGACAGGTCTGGATGCTCCGGCAGCGCTTCCGCCATGACTTCGAGCCTGCCCTGCCGGACCGTAAGCCCGAATTGCCCATCGCCGACGCCGTTTTCCCCTGTCAACGTCAATGCGATGACGCATTCCCATTCCCCGACGGCGGTGGCGTCGAACCGTTCCGGCAGACGCATGGTGAGTTCGCGCGCCTGCGGCGCATATTTCCCGTAATCACCGAAGAGTCGCCAGCCCCGGTTTCGCGACCGCACCACGCAATCCCGGCGCTCCCGGCGCCGCCGCCACCACGCATGCCACCATGGCACGGGATGGTCCAGTTCATCCAGATAGACTTCGCGGCGCTTGCGCGCCGACAGCGTGACGGCCATGGCGAATCGCAGCACCTCCCGGCCCTGTTCCATGGTCAGCAGCGGCTGTTCCCGGCCCAGTATCGCCGCGATAAAATTGCGCCCTGCGCCGATGAAGCCTTCCGCCCAATCCCCGGCGACGTCATCGAAATGCGTCCATTTTGCGCCGTCAAAGAGGCTGACCGGCGGGCGGTCGAGCAAATCGCCCGTCCCCCGATTGACAAGGATCAGCCCCTTGCTGCCGATGAGTTGGTACATCTCGTCGTTGGAGTAATACTTGGACGGTATCTCCAGGTCCGGGCAGAACAGGAAATCACACACGCCATAGCGTTTGTTGTTCCGGCCTTTCCACATCACCGTGGCGGGGCAGTCCACGATGCCGTTCAGCGTGTCAATCCAGGCGCTGACCCGTTCCACGTCGCCCAGCAGATGCCACGCCGTCGCCCATTCGTGGTGGCCGTGATCAAAAGTCTCCAGTCCCAGACCCAAGGCGGCGATGCGCACCTGCTGTTCATAGGTTCTTGCCGGCACATTCCAGCCGCCCTTCGGGCTGCTGATGCAGTTGATGCGGAGTCCCATCGGCTCGCCGATGGCTCCTTCATCCAACAGGCGTTTTGCCAGGGCAATCGGCGGATATTGCAGATAGATCTCGGTGGTTTTCGTCACCTTTTCCGTCTGCTTCGACGCAGCCACCATCCGGTCCGCGCTGGCCAGCGTGGTTGTCATGGGTTTCTGACAGGCGACATGCTTGCCGGCCTGCACCGCCGCGAGAAAGACCGGCTCATGCTGATCGTAGGGGCACAATATCTCGATCGCATCCACCTGCGGGTCATCCAGCAGCGCCCGGTAATCGGCATACGCCTTTTCCGGACCCCATTCCGCCTTCCGCCGCGCCAGGGTCTCCGGGTCGGGATCGCAGATGGCAAAGAGCCGCGCCTCCGGATAATCGCGATACGCCAGCACATGCAAATCCGCAATTCGCCCGCATCCGATGAAGCCCACATTAATCATGGCATTCCTTTCCTCAAGCCGCGATGCTTGATCCCCGCGCATTCATCATAGAATAATCACCCCTTTCCTGCAACGAATTTGGGATTGCACTCGCCATGGCAGATCGCTATATCGCCCTGTTGGTTTTTTTTCTCTGCTACGCCCTCTTTGTCTTCCTGCCGACGCGCCGCAGCCTCGTCGCGGTATCCGGTGCGCTGGCGTTGATCCTGTTGGGCGTCGTGCCGCTTCTCGACGCGCCGGAAGCGATTAACTGGAATGTGATGGGCATTTTCGTGGGGATGCTGGTGATGGCGGATGTCTTCATTGACAGCCGTTGTCCGGCCTTTCTCGCCGAACATATCGTGAACCGCGCGCCGAATACCGCCTTGGCGCTGGTTTTCATCTGCGCGCTGACTTCGTTCATCTCGGCCTTTGTGGAGAATGTGGCCACGGTGCTGATCATTGCGCCGATAGGTTTCGCGATTGCCAAGCGCCTGAAACTGAACCCCACTGCCATGATGATCGGCATTGCCATTTCCAGCAATCTTCAGGGCGCGGCCACGCTTATCGGCGATCCGCCGAGCATGCTCCTGGGCGGCTTTGCGAAAATGACCTTCACGGATTTCTTCGTCTATCACGGCAAACCAAGCATCTTCTTCGCTGTGCAGATTGGCGCGGTGTTTTCGTTGTTCTATCTCTACTTCGTCTTCCGCAAGCAGCAGGTCGAGATGGTCAAAGTCCCGGTGACGCCGGTGCATTCCTGGATACCGAGCATCGCCCTGATTTTATTGATTGTCGCGCTCGCCGTCTCCTCGTTCTACGACACCGGCTTCAGTTATCTTGCGGGTGTGATTTGCATGGTCTTCGCCGTGATCATGCTGGGCTGGGCCAAGGGGGTCCAGCGAACCGCGTTGATTCCCAGTCTACGGCGGCTTGATTGGGACACGACCTTCTTCCTCATGGGCATTTTCGTCATCGTGCACAGCCTGACCATCACCGGCTGGACAGACCGCGCTTCCGACTGGATGTCGGACATGATGGGACGCAATGTCTTTCTCGGATACACGATCATGGTCTTTGTATCCATCCTGCTCTCCGCTTTCGTGGATAACGTCCCCTATCTCGCCGCCATGCTCCCCGTCGGCATCTCGATGGCGGAAAAACTGCACATGAACCCCACGCTATTACTTTTCGGGCTGCTGATTGGGGCCAGTTTGGGCGGCAATGTCACGCCGGTCGGCGCATCCGCCAATGTGGTGGGATGCGGCATGCTCCGAAAAGAGGGTTACACCGTTTCGTTCGGCGAGTGGCTGCGCATCTCCATTCCCTTCACCGTCGTTGCCGTATTGCCCGCGTACCTGTTTGTCTGGTTCATTTGGCGGTAACGCGTATGTGCTTGAGCGCCGTCCCGAGAATCCGTCACAATGGCCCTTGAGCCAAGCGCGAGAACAACACGTGGGAGAAAACAGCATGAAGAACAATCTGTGCGGACCCTTGCTCGCTGCCGTATTGGCCGTCTGCGGAACGCTCACGGTGCAGGCAGTAGCCACGGAGGAACAGGCCATGATTCAAGAGAACCCAACGCTTGCGCCGGATGCTTTTGCCGAAAAGGTCGCCGCCGGCGGCGGCCACGTGGACTTCGTTTTTGGCGACGACCGCCCCTTCCCCCAATGCCACGCGTCCACCGTGGAGCAGGCGGCCAACGGCGATTTGATCTGCGCCTGGTTTGGCGGCACGAAAGAGAAGGACCCGGACGTGGCCATCTGGTATTCCCGATTCAGCGACGGGGCCTGGACGCCGCCGGCCCGTGCCGCCAAGGTGAACGAAACGGCGCATTGGAACCCGGTCCTTTTCCGCGATGCCGAGGGCGTGGTCCATCTCTTCTTCAAAGTCGGCCCCGAGATTCCCTTTTGGCAGACCTATTGGATGCACACCACGGATGCCGGCCTGACGTGGTCCGAACCTGTGGAACTGGTCCCCGGCGACAAGGGCGGTCGCGGCCCCGTCAAGAACAAGCCCATCATCGTCTCCGACGGCGCGTGGTTGGCCCCCGCGTCCACCGAGCACCAGGGCTGGAAGCCGTTCGCCGATTTGTCCACCGACCGCGGCAAGACCTGGACCCGGTCGGAAGATTGGCGCATTGATCGCGACACCCTGAAAGGACGGGGCGCGATTCAGCCCAGTTTCTGGGAGTCCGCCCCGGGCAAGGTCCATGCCCTCATGCGCACCACGGTGGGCCGCGCCTGGCGCGTGGATTCCGAGGACGGCGGGCGCACCTGGGGCGATGTCTATGCCACGGATATCCCCAACAATAACAGCGGACTGGATGTCTTGATGCTGGAGGATGGCCGCCTGCTGATGGTCTATAACCCCGTTGCGATGAATTGGGGACCGCGCACCCCGCTCGACCTCGCCGTCTCCACCGACAACGGCGACACATGGGAAAATATTGCGCATCTGGAGGATGACCCGGAAAGAAAAGGGGAATTTTCCTATCCGGCCATTGTGCGCACCCGCGACGGCGTCGCCGTCAGTTATACCTGGCAACGCGAGCGCATCAGGTGCTGGCAGATTCCCCTGTCGGCGCTCGATTGATGAAACCTGTCAACACCCCTGGCAGTCTCAGATGATGCATGCCAAGGGCTGCCTCACGGCGGCGGGAAATCATCCCGTCTGCGGCCCTTGGCCTGCACCTGTTTCCAGACCGACGCATATTAGCCGAATACCTCCCGGCAAACAAAACGGATGAGGTCTTGCCATGCAGCGACACACCTTTTCAATCCTGATCTTGTGCGCCATTTTTCTGTCGGTCTCCGCTGTCGCGGAGTTTAAGGCGGGCTTCGCCCAACGCGACGTCACCCCGGAGCATCCCCAGCCGATGTGGGGCTATGGCGCGCGCCATGACTACCCCTCGACCGGCACGATGGACCCGCTGATGGCCAAGGCGGTCGTGATCGAAGCGGGCGGAAAAAAGGCCGCTGTCGTTGGGCTGGACATTGGCCGTTCGCCCACCTTTCGTTCCATGGACGCCATCATCGCCGCCGTGAAGGAAGAGGCCGGCGTGGATTACGTCATGGTCTCCGGTTCACACACGCACCACGGCCCGGTGATCGAGTTGCTCGATAAACCCGGATACGGCAAGGGCAAGTTCGACGACGCCGTGGCCTATGTGGGTGTCCTGCAGCAGAAGATCATCGAGGCCATCGTCGAAGCCGCCGCCAATGCCGTTCCGGCGAAAATCGGCTGGGCGTCGGAAGACACCGATCTGAATCGCAACCGCGTCTCCAAGCGCGAACCCAAGCCGCGCGACCCGGAATTGTGCGTCCTGCGTTTTGATACGATGGACGACGAACCCATCGCACTCGTGGTCAGTTTCGCCGCGCATCCGGTATTGGCGAGCATCATGGACCGGCGCTGGTCCGGCGACTGGGCCGGGGTAATGCAGCGCCACGTTGAGGGGCAGTCAGGCATCCCCTGCGTCTTCATGCAGGGCGCGTCGGGCGATCTTTCGCCCAACACGAATCCCCAGCGCCGGGGCATGGAAGGATTCGGCGCGGCCATCGGCGAAGCCGTTCTGGCCATCAATCAACAGGTTGTCACCAGGGTTCCGAAGAATCCGGATATACAGGGCAAATACGATTTTTTCTCCTTTCCCGCCCGCCTGGATTTTCAGGACAAACTGCTGATGGCGGTTTTCAAGCAGGGTTTTTTCTCGGAGATCACCGCAATGATGGTTGAACTGGAAGACAACATCGTCCGGCCGCGTCTCGTCACCGTGCTCGTCAACAACGAACTCGCGCTTGTCGGCGGCACCGGCGAGTTTTTCAGCGACCATGCCGTGCGGCTGAAGCGCGAATCGCCCGCGGCCAAGACCCTTTTCTTCGGCTACTGCAACGGACACACCATGTACATCCCCACCGAGGCTGCCGTCGAAGAAGGCGGTTATGGCGCGGACCCCATGTTCGCGTGGGTGCCGCCCCAAGCCGGGCGCGAAATGATTGACACGGCCCTCCAGAACATCGCCCGGATGCTTGCCAGGGAAACCCCGTGATGTCTGGTCCCGACTATTGCGTTCATCCTGTCCACCAATAGGACCGATAGGACGGATAGGACGGATAGGACGGATAGGACCGATAGGACGACAAAAGCCCCGCGAATTTGCGGGGCTTTTGAATGATGCTGACAGAATGATCGGCGCTCAACGTTTGGAGAACTGGAACCGCTTGCGCGCGCCGGGGCGCCCGTACTTCTTGCGTTCCACCTCGCGCGCGTCGCGGGTCAACAGCCCCGCAGTGCGCAGGATGGACTGGAAGTTTAGATTCTCCTTGACCAGCGCCCGCGCCACGCCGAGCCGGAGCGCGCCGGCCTGGCCGGTCAGCCCGCCGCCGTCGCAGCGGGCGCGAATGTCAAACCGG